>CAUHBX010000276.1 GCA_959604475.1 uncultured Eubacteriales bacterium | reverse complement strand
GGCATTTCCTTTTCATAGGCAAGCCCTTTTTTGAACATCTGTACGAATATCCACTGCGTCCATTTATAGAAATTAGGGTCTGTTGTGTTTACTTCCTTATCCCAGTCATATATAGCGCTTATTTCATGGAGCTGACGCTTAACATTTGATATATTTTCCGCTGTTGAAATAGCCGGATGTATATTATGGCTTATTGCAAAATTTTCAGCGGGAAGGCCGAATGCGTCCCAGCCCATAGGATGGAGCACATAATAGCCCTGAAGTATTTTATAGCGGCTTATAACGTCGCTTAAAACATATCCTCTCCAATGGCCTACATGAAGTCCTGTGCCTGAAGGATATGGGAACATGTCGAGACAATAATAGTTAGGCTTGCCGGGCTTTTCTGTGTTAACGGGCTTCTTTTCCCATTCGGCGCACCACTTTTTTTCAATTTCACGAAATTCATAACGTGAACTCATTTGAATAACCTCCTATAAAATTAATTGAGTACATCCGTACATAAAAAAACCCCTCATCTCGTTAGAGACGAAGGATATCTTCGCGTTACCACTCTAGTTTACCGTACAAGACGATACACCTCTCACGTCCTTAACGCGGTGCATACGCCGTAGCCTACTGCTGTTTCAGCACGGAACTCAAAGGCGAGTTCAATAAAACCTCCATACCGCCTCACACCACCCGGCGGCTCTCTGAAAAGGCTGATTTACCTACTTTTCCTTATCACAGTTTTTACTTATATACTGATATAGGTTATCACATTGTGACATAAAATTCAAGATATTTTTAATCTCTTACCATCAATTATTTACATTTTATTTATAAAATAAACCATTTGTGGACTATTTAAAATTAAAAAGGGGGCTGATATAAATTCAGCTCCCTTATATATGTTTAATTAATAGAAAATCTCGTCCTCTGCCCTTCTTATTCCGTACATTTCCTCGAGCTCTGTTTTATGATATACAAAGCCTTCATCGTCTATGTATTTTGCTCCGACCGGACACATTTTAATACACTTACAGCATTTCATACATGTACCAGGCACCTGGGATACGTCATTGGGGTCAATAGCGCCCAATGGACAGTTAGCAGCGCAAAAGCCGCAGTTTATGCAGTTTTCATTTGTTTTAGGCTTTACCTTACGTATATCAATTCCGTTTCCGTTTCTGTCCCTCGGTGTGTAATAGGGTCTGATTGGGTCCTCGCCCTTTACATATATGGGTTCCTCATTGATATTTCCGCTGATAACCTTTTCAGCTATTTTTTCAACAAATTGGGCGGCTACAGCCATGTCTTCCTCATCAGGCCTTCCCTGTCCCAGTGTTGTTGAAAATGAGTGCTCTCCTACAAACGCTCCTCCTGCTATTGTATGGAAACCATCCTTTTCCATTATGTTTCTAAGCTCAATAAGGGCGTCGTCGAAATTTCTGTTTCCGAATAAAACAACAGGAATTCCGTATGCCCCATTTCCCTCAACTGTATCAAGATATTTCAAAAGAAGATTTGGCACGCGGCCAGCTATAACAGGCGTTCCCAATACTACTATATCTTCCTTATTGTAAACCTTAGGCTCTTTTCTTGTTCCGGGAAGTGTAAAGTCAAAGGACTCATATTCACATCCAAGTTTTTTAGCCAGCTCTGAAGCTATGTATGTAACCATTTTTTTTGTAGTTCCTGTTCCGCTGAAATACATTCCATATACTTTTTTAGACATTCAATTCACCTCATAAATTATTTTAAAGTTATATAATTATACAATAATTCAATGTTATCCGCAATAGAAATGGAAACAGATGAAATTTATTGTTGAATATAGCTGTAAATTACTGTAGAATATTTTTAATTGCTAAAAACCATGCGGTAAAAAAATATTACATTGCAGTTTTGTTCGCATGGCCACTTTTTAATATTCTGGAGGTATAATCATGGCTTACGTTACGTTTAAATATGAAGCCTTAAAAAATTTCTCCCATGAGGTTTTTCAAAAAATGGGATATAAGAAGGAAGAGGCAGAAATTATTACCGATGTTCTTCTAACCAGCGACCTTTACGGTATAGAATCACACGGAATGCAGAGAATGGTTCGCTACTATAAAAGCATTAAAAACGGCCGCTTAGTTATGGGTGCTGAAAAGGAAGTTGTATTTGAAACCCCAATAAGCGCGGTAATTGACGGACACGACGGGACAGGACAGCTTTTGGGACATTTCGCCATGAACCTTGCTATTGAAAAGGCTAAGAAAAGCGGCATTGGTATAGTAACTGTAAGAAATTCCAATCATTACGGAATTGCAGGCTATTATGCTAAAATGGCATGCAAGGAAGGCCTTATCGGGTTCTCTACAACAAACAGCGAGGCTATAATGGTACCAACCCATGGAAGGCTTGCTATGATTGGCTCAAACCCCTTAGCTATAGCGATGCCTGCGGAACCCTATGACTTTCTTTTTGACGCATCTACCACAGTTGTTACAAGGGGAAAGGTAGAGGTTTATAATAAAAAAGGAGCTCCCCTGCCCGAAGGCTGGACAGTTAATTCAGAAGGGAACGCAGGTACTGACGCGGCAGAAATACTTCTTAGCATCGAGCAGAAAAAAGGAGGCGGAATAGTCCCCCTTGGAGGCCTTACGGAGCAGCTTGGCGGACATAAGGGCTATGGCTACGGAATGGTTGCGGAAATTTTCTCATCTATCCTTTCAATGGGCCTTACTTCAAACCATACAAATATAGGCTCGACTGGCGGAACCTGTCATGGCTTTGCCGCAATCAATCCCAACGTCTTCGGCAACCCGGATGAAATTAAAAAGCATTTTTCAACATTCCTTCAGGAACTGCGTGAGGCGCCAAAGGCCGAAGGACAAACAAGAATATACACACACGGTGAAAAGGAAGCTGAAGCCGTTGAAAGAGTACTTAAAGAAGGAATACCCGTTAACGAAAACACAGTTAAAGAAATGCAGACCATCTGTGGCGAATATGGAGTTGACATGGAAAGGTTCCTTGGAAAGATTGAAATATAATAAAAAAACGGCACACTGTAAGTGTGCCGTTTTTTTATT
>CAUHBX010000275.1 GCA_959604475.1 uncultured Eubacteriales bacterium | reverse complement strand
GTACCTTTAGAATGATTTATGATGTTATGCTATTTTTAATCGCTGCAGTTTTACTCGGAAGATGGCAGATAGCCCTATATTCCATAATAGCTGATTTTGTCTCTTCAAAAGCAGTCGATTTTATAGTAGAAGGTATTGATAAGGGGAAGGCGGCGACAATAATTACTTCAAAGCCGGAGCAGATAAGTTCAGCCTTATCAGAGGCCTTCGGAAAGGGTATTACCCTTATGGACGGCCACGGCTATTATTCGTCGGAGAAAAAGGCCGTAATTTATTTTGTTGTAAACAGGTTTCAGATTGTAAAGCTTAAGGAAATAGTCGAAGATAATGACGATGAAGCGTTTGTAGCAATTACTGAAGTAAGCGAGGTACTTAAAAAGGTATAAATAAAAGGACTTCAAGTATGAAGTCCTTTTTATGTAATCAATCGTTTATAGTTGCCCCGTGTGGTATGTGATTAGCTATTTTTTTATAAATAAGGAAACAAATGAATGAATTAACTCCGGCTTTTATAGCGTTAAACGGAATTATTATAGGCACTATCATTTTCATTACAACATCCCTTGGAGTTCCCATAAATAACGGGGTAAAAATAATATTCCATATACACATCATAAGGACCATAATTAAAGAACCAATTATAAGCGCCTTAACAGCTGTTTTTTTGTTCCTATTGTTTTTATATATATTTCCTGCCACTATTGTAAAAAAGCCTGTGGCAAAAATATGCATCATTACACCTATAATTCCGCTTTGTGCACTAACAGTAAAACCCTGAATAAATGAAACTATTACTGTGAGTATAAAACCGCTTAACGGGCCGTAAAGGAATGTGCATATAAATATGGGAATATCGGCTGGGTCATATTCCAGAAACGAAGCCGCTGGGAATATGGGAAAATGAATAAGGTAAACCAGTATTATTGATACTGCCGCCATCATACCCATAGTTGTAAGTTTTCTTAATTGAGATGATCTTTCCATTTTTAATTCCTCCTAAAATTATGACTGTTTATAATGCGTTTAGGACATTAAAAAAGCGCGCCGCTGATTTCAGGGCACGCCAAAAAGACAGAACAATTACAGTTCCTTTATCCGGACTATACCGTCGGTTCGGGAATCTAACCCAAATCAGCCTTCAATGAAGGCTCTCGGACTCAAGCGCCACAGCGCTTTTTACCGCCGGTGAGGAATTTCGCCTCGCCCTAAAACTGATATCAGTATAATGCCCTGACTGAAGAAAGTCAATAGGTTTAATTTACTTGTATTCATTTTGCCTCTGTGCTATATTGGATTATATCGTCAGTTAAGCGGAGGGAATTTTATGGCGCTTTTTTTTACTATAATGAGTAAGCTTGTTATTCTTACAATATATATTGGAATTGGATATGCGGCTAAAAAGCTGAAAATATTAAGCGATGAATTTGCTGATGGAATTGTAAAGCTTCTGCTTTTTATTTCACTTCCGGCGCTTATTTTAAATATTTTCCTTACTTCATTCGATAGAAGCATGATATCACAGGGCCTGACGATGCTTGTAATCAGCTTTGCCCTATACATAATTTCAACCCCTATAGGATATTTAACTGCCAGGCTAATGAGGCTGAAACGTAACCAGATAGGGGTTACAACATTTGCAGTAACATTTCCCAACTATACATTTATCGGAATACCTGTTCTTACTTCAATATTGGGAGAGGGCGTTCTTATGAATGCATCGTTTGGCAACCTTGCATGCAGTATCTCGGTGTATACTATAGGAATGCTTACAATATCAAAGTTTGGAACAGAAGCCAAGGGGAAAAGCGGAATAAAATTAATGGGAGAAAGAATGCTTAAAATGCCGGTTAACTATGCCCTGCTTGGAGGACTGATACTGGCATTGCTGAATGTCCATCCTCCTCAGCCTATAACAGATACGCTGACGGGGCTGGCAAATTTGACTACTCCAATGGCCATGATTTATATCGGAGCAACTTTAACGAAAAATAATATAAAGGATATTTTAGGGGATTGGCATGTTTACGTAACTTCCGTTATGAGGCTGGTTGTAATTCCTCTTGCGGTTTACTTTGTAGGCCGGATTTTTATTAAGGATACTATGTTCCTGAATACGATAGTTGTCGGAGCGGCAATACCTACGGCCAGCTTCTGTGCGCTTTTTGCAAAGGAATACGGCGGGGATGACATACTTGCATCGAAATATATTTTTATTTCCACGCTTATGTGTCTTGTTACCATACCGTTAGTGTATATTATCATAATTTAAGGAGGGGCAGTAATGATTGAAAGAATTATGGACGGTATAAAAAATATGAGAGGAGAGGAAAAGCAAGGTATAGCCTTCATATTTATGAACAGGCCGGAAGCGCTCAACGCTTTAAACATCGAGACGCTTGAGGAAATTGTAACTGTAATGAAACGTATAGAAAATGACAGCAGTGTTAAAGGCGTTATTTTAGCTTCTGAGGGAAGGGCGTTTATTGCAGGCGCCGATATAACTGAATTTAAGGTGTTTACTGCGGCTGAGGGAAGGAAGGCTTCACAGAGGGGACAGTCTGCCTGTGACGCCATTGAGAATTTGGAAAAGCCGGTTATCGCCGCTGTGAACGGCTTTGCACTTGGCGGAGGCTGTGAAGTCGCTATGGCATGCGACATCAGGATAGCCTCGGCGAAAGCGGTATTCGGTCAGCCGGAGGTAAACCTGGGCTTAATTCCATGCTTTGGAGGAACACAGAGGCTCACCAGACTTGTAGGCGCTGGGATAGCTAAGGAACTTATTTATACAGCAAGACAGGTAAAGGCTGACGAGGCTTTAAAAATTGGATTGGTTAATAAGGTGGTCGAGCCGGAGGAGCTGATTGCTGCTGCTGAGGAAATGATGAGGCTTATACTTACAAAATCATCTTCTGCAGTAGCATGTGCAAAGGTAGCAATAAATAAAGGCGCTGAAATGGATATGCACAACGCTCTTGAATTAGAAAAGGATATGTTCTCAGTTGCTTTTACAAATACAGATGCTGTTGAGGGAACATCGGCGTTTGTTGAGAAAAGGCAAGCGAACTTTAAATAATAAAAA
>CAUHBX010000274.1 GCA_959604475.1 uncultured Eubacteriales bacterium | reverse complement strand
GCGCCTGACAGACGAGTTATAGCAACAATTCCGGTTGGATATGCCGACGGGTTTATTCGTGCATATTCCCAAGGAGGAAAGGTGCTCATAAGGGGGCAATACGCTCCTATAATAGGAAGAATTTGTATGGACCAGTTTATGGTTGACGTTACAGACATAAATGGCGTCAAAGTTAATGACGAGGTAGTGCTAATGGGTAGACAGGGCTCAAACGAAATCAGCGCAGACGATATAGCTGCAGTCTTAAAAACAATAAACTATGAGGTGTTCTGCACATTAAGCAAGCGGGTTCCCAGACAGTATTTAAAGAACGGTAAAGCAGTAAAGACGGTCAAATATGTATAATTATTTTGATGAAACGGAATAAAAATATTTCCAAAGGCAATAATATCTGCTGGGAATAGTTGAAAGGCAGGTACATAAAAATAAATATTTTGCATACATACCGCTCAACTATTTTTAATATGCAAGCGGAGTGTGAAGAGAATGACAGTCAGACGAGGAGACATATTTTACGCGGATCTCTCACCGGTGGTTGGTTCGGAGCAGGGCGGTATAAGACCTGTAATTATCATACAGAATGACATGGGAAACAAATACAGTCCTACAGTAATTTGTGCGGCTATTACATCACAGATTAATAAGGCTAAGCTGCCTACACATATTGAAATATCAGCCGAAAGGTATAACCTTGTAAAGGACTCTGTAATCCTTTTAGAGCAAATCCGTACAATTGACAAAAAGAGACTTCGTGAAAAAATATGCAGTACAGACAATGAACTGATGTCCTTAGTAAACAGGGCGTTAATAGTGAGCCTTGGAATGATAAGTTAATAAAGAAGCCCGGCTAATAAGCCGGGCTTTTTTAATTTCTATTTTAGTTCTTCATCAAATAGCTTATAATATATCCATCCCTTATAATACTCAAGCATTTCTTCATCTTCGGCATCAACCTGTCCATCAACTGTACCGTCTGGATACATATACCAGTTAGTAGACGCTACTGGAATCCTGCCTCTCATATCATTCACATATTCAAATAAAGGCGAAATGCTGTCCAAATCAATTAGTTCCATAGTCATTGCACCAAGATAAAATGAGCTTATCACATTATTTACAGGCATATCAATTTCTCTGGAGTTTTTAGAAAAATTGGTACACCTTTGTGCAGCATTATTTGCCCATACAAAAAATGGAGTTTCGTAGGCTTTCATTTGCTGCCATTGGTTTCCATTCAAATCTATATCGGGTCTGAATTGCGAGAAGTAAGTCATTCCATTTGAAAATCCGGGCAGATGGTCGCCAAAAAATACTAAAATAACTGGCTCATCACTGTTTTCAAAGTAATTAACTAATGTTTCCACTTGCGCATCAGCGTCTTTTATACCCTCAAAATATCCGGAATATATAGCTTTTTCAGAGTCTGTGAGCTCTATGTCAGTGGAAAAGTTCATTTCAAGGTCAGTATATTTCTGCTCATATGGTCCATGATTTTGTATTGTAACACAGAATTCAAAAAGCGGATTATCACTTTCCTCTACATGTTTTTCAAAATTTTCAATAATAGAGTAAGTGGTTACAGCGTCAGAAATATAGCCTCCTTTATTCTGAGTCTCTGGGTCGAAATCTTCTTCTAGATATAGAAAATCATCAAAACCCATATTTTCAAATACGTTTATACGATTGTAGAACCAGCCATATCCAGGATGAATTGCTATTGAATCATATCCAATACGTTCTAAAAGTCTTGGGAGAGCCTGCATTGGAGTCCTTACAAAATTATATGACACCTGCGAGCTTTCAACATACTTGGTTGAGCATGCTGTTAAAACGTCGAATTCAGTATCTGACGTTCCTCCACCAAAATTTGGAACCACAATATGTCCTGCGATTACATCGTCACGTTCAATAAACTGGTTATAAAATTCAAGAGGGTCGTCATAACCTTCAAAGCTTATATGCTCAGAATTGCTGATATCTGAAAAAGCTTCACTCATTATCATAACAATACTCGGTTTTTCTATATCATCAAATTGTGATGGGTCTGCCGACGTGTCAACAGACTGATAAGTGAAAGGATTATAGTTATCAGGCTTAGCGACTTTAAGATTGTTTATATCATATAAGAAACTGTACAAAAAGCCCTTGGATATATACTGATTTACTTTAAAATAAACATTGCCGTCTACTGCGAAGCTTTCATACAGTTCTGTATTGGAATATGCGGTTGAAAACATAATAATAAAACAAATTATGCAGCCTGCGGCACCTGTTAATCTTTTTTTAATTGTAAGGCTGTCACTCTTCTTAAAAAAAACAAATGCAAGGATGCAAATCGCAATAATAATAACGGCAGCCGCAACAGCAAGAACAGTGTATATCCTGTCATAATTTGAAAGTATAGATTTAACTTCAGTGATAACTGAAAGGTCACTTGGAACTAAGGGGTCCTGTCTCAGCTTTGTTTTTGTTCTATTTACAAAAGCTCCAGCTAAAAATATCATTGCTGGAATACCTGATGAAAAGATAAAATTTCCACTGATAAAATAAAGCAGCAGCATTATAAGCAGAACAGGAAGATAATTAAGTATAATAAGCAATGGACTATTTCCAGCTAACTCCATAAACGTCAGCAATGAACCGGGAGCAATATAGAACATTAATGCTGTAGTAATAAGTGAAACAATAAATATAACAATTAAAGACGGAATAATATTTGGATTTAATTTTTTAATAGTCATTTGTAAAGCCTCCGGTAACCAATGTAAGCGCATTATTAAATATGACGCTATATACAATAACTCTTTTGACGCATTTGTGCAAATAGTTTTTACAATTTTAATACAATTTACATAAGAAAACATTAAGATATCCTTAAAAAATATTTTTATGGTTTAAGTTTATTTTAAAAAAAGAGTTTGTTAATACTGTAATAAGCTTTCTTATTTTTCTAGAAAGCCGCTTAAAATCTACTTTTGACAGGTATAGACGTTATATTAAATTTTTCTTAATTCTGGCATAAAACTTTCATTTATATTGTAAAAAAGATAAAATTTTGCTATAATAACTTAGCTAAAATTAATAATGTGTT
>CAUHBX010000273.1 GCA_959604475.1 uncultured Eubacteriales bacterium | reverse complement strand
GGCATATTTATTCTCCGGCTGAAAACGTCCTTAAGGAGGGCGACATCATTTTAAAGGCTGATGGAATAACACTTGATGACAAGGAAGCTCTGGCATCTGCGGTAAAAAACTGCGGAGACAGCCTTATGCTGACGGTCATAAGAAGGGACAGCGTTATGGATATCAGTCTGTCGCCGATAAAATGCCTTGAAGATGGAAGCAATAAAATAGGTGTATGGGTAAGAGACAGCACACAAGGAATAGGTACACTTACCTATATAGACCCGTCAGATTCCAGCTTCGGCGCTCTTGGCCACGGTGTGTATGATGCTGACACAGGGGACTTAATGACTGTAAAAAGCGGCAATGTCGTTGAAAGCGATATTACCGGAATTAAAAAAAGCGAAAAGGGTTCACCCGGGGAATTGACCGGAGTTCTTAATAAATCAAATGTCCTTGGTGAAATATCCAAAAATACCGAGTGCGGTATTTACGGAACGCTTAACAGTGATACTGTGTCCGGCTTGTATAATGAGCCTATACCGGTCGCCGCGTCAAACGAAATTAAAACCGGAGCAGCTACTATACTCAGTTCTTCTAAAAACGGAGAGGTGGACGAATACGCTATAAATATCGAGGCAGTCAACCTAAGCCACTCCGAGGCTGATAAAGGGCTTGTCATTAGGATAACCGATGATAGGCTTAAAAATTCGGCAGGGGGAATAGTTCAGGGTATGAGCGGTTCGCCAATAATACAAAATGGAAAATTAATAGGGGCGGTAACGCATGTATTTGTAAGAGAGCCTGACAAAGGCTATGGGATTTTTATAGAAAATATGCTTGAAAATGATGTGTAAGGCTGGGGCCGGCTTTAAGCCGGCCCTTTTAAATATAGTAATATTGTTTAATCAAATTTATTACTGAAGTATAATTAGGATAAAACTTTGTCGAAAAGATGTCTGATTTAAACAAAACCTATGTCTTTTGCACAAAGGCAAATATTATCTATTAACAAAATAGACTAAAATTCAAAATTTTTTTGATAAATTTGACATTTAGAGTCAAATAACCTATAATAAATAATCATTATCGATGATGATACATATTTTGGCAAACCCGGCGAAAGCCGGCGACGCAAAGCTACAGGGCCTTACCTTCCCCAGGTTGGCAGCCAGCTGCACCAGTGCATCAATTTGTAAGAGTTGCTCTGGTCGAAAGCAAAAATATAACGCGTGATGTTTTTGCAGAAGGGGACAAAAATGAATAGAACTAAATTAGTGTCTGCTAAGATATTTTATTATTTGTATCTTCCGGCACTCCTTTTTCTGATGCAGCCATCAAAGGCATGGGGATGCATCTGTTTGATAAGAGGCTCCGGCGCTGCCGATAGCTTATCGGTTCCCGCAAAGTGGGGTTTCAGGCGTTTTAAAAGCGCCGTTGAGATTGACTTCAAACAGAGTTTAGCCATTAGCCATGCCGGCAAACGCTTTTGCTCTGTTTTTTATATGTAACAACGTTATTATGTGGTACATTAACAAATATTGAAATGTTAGAAGTGTATACCGACAGAATAACTATAACGTATATACAGTGCTGATACGTTTTTTGCTGCTTAAAAGATATAATTTCTTTTTTTATATTAGAATTTAATCAGAAAAGAAGATGCTGAAGTTCCGCTGTTAATAAACCGATATCAGGGCCTGTTCTGATAAATGGCGGGCCCTGCGGACAGCGCTTAAAGACTTGTCCATTCTTTAAATAATTTCGTGAGGTAGGATGTACAGGTGCGCAGCCTTTTGTTATAGTAGTAAAACCAACGCTTCATCAATAAAATAAAAAAATAAAAATTTTACTGTCCACAATGAAGTGATGATTTATAGCTGTAATTTTTGACTGCAAAGCGCTGTCCTGCTATATGCGGAATGCTTAATCGGCATCATAGATGAATTAACCGGCTAAAATCGTTTATGACTATAATAAAGAACAGATATAAATTAGTCTTAGTTGACGTATAGCTGTATGAGGTTATATTTTACCAATTCAGCTGGGGAGAATCCGTTATTTGTACGGATTATAAGGTATCGGAACTGTTTGTCAGACTGTCCCGATACCTTTTCTTTCGTTAAAACGAATTTTTATAATGAGTCAAACAGGCCGCGCCATGCTTAGCCTGTTTTTTTAATATCAATTGTTTGAATTTCTATTGCCTGCCGTGCAATATTCTTTTTAATTTGTTATAATGGATTTTACAAAGTATTACCTTGCTGAAAATATAACTGAAAGAGGT
The DNA here is from genome assembly GCA_959604475.1 of uncultured Eubacteriales bacterium. Classification (GTDB taxonomy): domain Bacteria; phylum Bacillota; class Clostridia; order Lachnospirales; family Anaerotignaceae; genus Metalachnospira. The sequence goes on along the minus strand of CAUHBX010000273.1, from coordinate 828 downwards.
GTAACTGTGACTAAGGATTTATATACCATTGGGGAGACTGCCGCACTGCTGGGAGTTTCGACTCAAACGCTTAGATTTTATGATAAAAAAGGAATATTGTCTCCTGTTTATACTGACCCTGATACTGGTTACAGGTACTATTCCTACAGACAGTTCCACATTATTGACAGAATAAAATATTTACAGGGATTTGGACTGCCGCTGGAGTCTATTGAGACAATTATCAAGGACGGAACCGTAGACGGACTTCTTCCTTTTCTTGATATTCAAAGAAAAAAATGTATTGAGGAAATTAAGAAAATGGAGGAGCAGGCAAAGGACATTGAATGGTACATTAACTACTTTACTTACCTGCAGGACAGTGACGATGAAAAATACCTTTACCGGGTTCATGAAAACAAAAGATACATACTTGAGGTTCCGTGCTATGATACCGATGAGCTGTCAGATATGGAAATCAGGCTTGCGGCTGCCAGAAGCCTTCCGCAGTTCAAAGAGCTTCCATGCAGAAGACAGTACGGCTACAAGGTGGATTTTGACGGTCTCCTAAACATGAAGTTCAAACCGTATTCTTATTTTGTATATTTGAGAAAGGAACCGGACTTTGAAGCGGAAAATTTTGATGTTCTTCCGGAAGGGGATTATATATGCATCAGAACCAAAATTTTGAAAGAAAACTGGGATACAGAGATTTTAAAAAGCTATTTTTTGGGATATGAAAAGCCTAAAATAGCAGTAGCGCTGGAATTTGAAGATAATCTGGTGGATTGGTCCGATGCTGTGTATGAAATACAAATATTATTATGATTTATGTGGGTGTATGGTTAA
>CAUHBX010000272.1 GCA_959604475.1 uncultured Eubacteriales bacterium | reverse complement strand
TTTTTCCAAAACTAAATTTTGACATATTTTTTTCCTCCCGATTTGATATTTCACTCAAAGCGGAATTTACACTATTATGGAACCCATCAGGGCATTTGCCAAATGCTTTATTCCAATTCGGTTTACTCATTACCGACACTCCCTTTCATATCTCGGCATCTTTCAGCGTGCATCTTAAAAGCTTCCTACCCTTATGAAGCCTGCTCTTAACTGTTCCTGAAGGAATTTTCATTATATAACCTACTTCCTCCACATCATAGCCTTCAATATAATAAAGGACAATGGCCGCTCTTATTTTTGTAGGAAGAGTGAGTATGGCGTCTCTAAGCTCTATATCAATGTTTTCATCTGATACTGTACTATCCGCCATATAATCTTCAAAGGATACTATACTGCCTCTTTTTTTAATCACACGGTAACATTCATTAATCAGTATTCTTATAAGCCACGTTTTAAAATACTTTTCGTCCCGTAAAGAGTAAAGCTTGTCATAAGCTGTAAGTATTGACTCCTGAACGGCATCTTCGCAGTCCTTTTCGTTAACGGCTATTGACTTGGCAACACGGTACAGTGAAGGCTCTGCCTCCAATACACGCTGTGTAAATTCCTGCTTATCCATTACTGTTTCTCCTTTTGCAAAACTTCGGCGCCTCAGATAAGTGAATTTACTTATCTTTTGTTTTACACTTATTAGAGCAAATAAAAATCCAATCGGTTCATTAATATTTAAAAAAATATATATTTACTGTACTTAACTAGCCACTGTAACCCTTTTGGTTTGTCCGCATAATATATACTAAAAAATTAAAGGAGTAATAATCAATGTCATGCTATAATGGTTTTAGCGAAAATCCTTTCAGCACATGTGGATGTAAAGGAGGCTGTGGCTGTCCTTCCTCTACTGCTGGAGCAAACACATCATGCGGATGCAGCGGAGTTCAGGGCACAAATACAAATGTATGCTGTTCAGGCGTTCAGGGTACTAATACCGGTTGCAATTGCGCTAACTGCTGCAACAAATGTTGCTGCTGCAGAAAATGCTGCTGTTCGGGCTCAGGTACACAGGGAAACAACACAAGCTGCGGATGCAGCGGTGTTCAGGGTACTAACACTTGCTGTTCAGGGGTTCAGGGAACAAATACAAACGCCTGCTGTTCAGGCGTTCAGGGTACTAATACCGCCTGCGGCTGTACAGGGTCTCAGGGAAGCAATGCTTGCTGCTCAGGGGTTCAGGGCACAAATACCGGCTGCAACTGCGCAAACTGCTGTAACAAAAATTGCTGCTGCAGAAAATGCTGCTGCAGGTCATAAACCTAATAAAGCCCCGGATTATCCGGGGCTTCTTAATATCAAATAAGTCCAAACAGTGATACTATTACCTCTCTCAGCGTTTTCATTTCAAATACCTCTATATCACTTGGTTTTTTAATGCTTCCCTCTGTCTTAGCAAGATATACATGTTTAAACCCCATCCTGGCAAGTTCTCTTACACGTGATTCAACCGCCGGAACCTTCTTAAGCTCACCTGTCAAGCCAACATCGGCGATAAATGCGGTATTATTGGGAATTGGTTTATCAATTACGGATGACACTATACTCATAAGAATAGCAAGATTTACAGACTGCTCCTTTGGCTTTAGTCCTCCGGTAATTTTTATAACCACATTTTTGTCATATAGGTTAATTCCGCATCTTTGTTCCAATATTGAAATAAGCGTATTCAGCTGTTCTTTTCTAAGCGCTTCACCGATTCTTGAAGGATAGGGCATAAAAGATTTTGACACAAGGCTTTCAATTTCACATATTATTGGTCTTGACCCTTCCCTTACAACCGTGAGCGCACTGCCTGAAACCGTTTCATTCTCTGCGCGCTTTGTCATAAAAAATTCACTGGGGTTTTCTATAGAAACAAGGCCTTTTTCGGTCATGGAGAAAAAGCCCATTTCTCCTGTGCTTCCAAAACGGTTCTTTGAGGCATACACACTTCTAAGCTCGTCCTGTGAATCCCCCTCCATAATAAGCACTGTATCAACAAGATGTTCCAATGCTCTTAGTCCTGCCAGTTCATCACTTTTGTTCATCTGACCTATTATTATAACAGCTCTTGGCCTTAATCCTCCTTTAGCTAATTGTACAAGCTCGCCGGCGCATTCCATAGTCTGAGTTGGATTTCCAGCCCTTGAAGGATAAAACTCCTCCAATGCGAAGGTTTGTATGCTGTCAATTATTATTATGTCCGGGTCTATCTTTCCCACTTCATCAATAACAGAGTTCATGCTGACAGAAGAAAGTATCCATATATTCTCATTTATTCCTTCCAGGATACGGTCAGCTCGGTTCTTTATCTGCCCTTCACTCTCCTCCCCGCTTGCGTATAAAATTCTAAGGCCCTGGTCAGCTGCATTATTAGCTATTGTAAGTGCCAATGTAGATTTTCCGCCGCCAGGAGGGGATGTCAAAATGGATACGGAGTCCCGAACTATGCCGCCACCCATAACTCTGTCATACTCTGAAATTCCAGTTACAATTCTTTTATTTGAATTTGTTTTAACCGTCTTTAATCTGCTGGCAGTGCTCTTCTGTACAAACCCACCTGACGGACGTTTAGACGCGGCTGAGACTGATGAACTTGCCTGTTCCTCTAAAGTATTCCATTGTCCGCATTCAGGGCATCTGCCCATCCATTTAGGAGTTTTATAACCGCATTGCGAACATACAAAATTCTTCTTTTCCTTCATAAATAATCTCCTGTTAGAAAGGCCGCAGGAACAATGTCCCTGCGGCCTGAAGTCTTAAATTTTCTCTATTTTAACCTTTGAGCAGCTATTGTTTAATTCAACGCTAAAATTAACTTTTCCGCCGATATTAGAATTAATTTTTCCCACAACCACATCGTCAACTAACAGCTTATATTCCTTTTCAGGTTCAAGCTCCATTGTTATCTGAACATCGTCGTTACTCTCAACCGAGAAATCCACTGTCTTCGAGTCCATTCCAAAATTATGTATTGTAGCTCCAGGAACAGTCTCAAGAAGCATTTTCCCGTTTTTTTCAAGTTTTGTTATGTCTTTATAGGTTTTTACCTTGTATAAATTTCCGCATACTTCAAAATCAAGAACTTTTTTCTTTTCATCCATGAGGTAATTTCCAA
>CAUHBX010000271.1 GCA_959604475.1 uncultured Eubacteriales bacterium | reverse complement strand
TTCCCCCTCGCGCTCCCCCTATTTGGGCAGACGCTTTTTATATAGCCTATAAGAAAAATAAAAGGTTTGTATAAACATCAAGTATAAAGGTATAAATTTAATTTTATTTCATGTAGGTAACGGAGGCGTTGCCCGAAAGGGTTGGGGCGCAGGGGAAGGGACAACGGGCTTCGCAACTCTGAGTGGTCCCTTCCCCGCCATTGCAAAAAGTCAGATTTACAAGCGAATATAAAATGAATATAATCGCCGCTGGGTGTGCTAAGGCGTACACTGAGATGTCCCTCTCTGTAGGTGCAACAAACTGGAATTTTGCATAACTCTTTGTCATGAATGTATAAAATTTTCGTCAAAATAACAGGCAGTTTTCCTATTTACTTTAGCGTGCTACTATGATAATATGTTAAAGAATTGATTAAACAGAAGAAGTTTAGGAGGAGATTTAATTATGAAGAAATTTTTAGCGGCGGCAGTGGCTGCCATTATGGCTCTGGGTGTTATGACAGGCTGTTCAAGCTCAAGCAAGCCCGCAGAGGATAATAAAGAGCAGACAGAGGGAGAAGCAGAGGGAACAGAAGGCGGCGAAAGGACTCAGCTTATCGTTGGCTTTGACGCTGAATATCCCCCTTACGGCTACATGGCGGAGGACGGTACATACGTAGGCTTTGACCTTGACCTTGCGCAGGAGGTATGCGACAGAAACGGCTGGGAGCTTGTTAAACAGCCAATCGACTGGAACTCAAAGGATATGGAGCTTAATTCAGGCTCAATCGACTGTATCTGGAACGGCTTTACAATGACTGGACGTGAGGACGCTTACACATGGAGCGACCCTTATGTAGACAACAGCATTGTATTCGTGGTTCTTGCTGATTCAGGCATTGCCACAAAAGAAGAACTTGCGGGCAAGGTAGTCGTAACACAGGCTGACTCATCGGCGCTTGCAGCACTTACAGATACAGAGGACAATGACGAAAACCTCGCCCTTGCCGCTTCATTTGCAGCACTTGAGCAGGTTCCCGATTACAATACGGCGTTTATGAACCTTGAAAGCGGAGTTGTTGACGCAATCGCAGTTGACATCGGCGTTGCACAGTACCAGTTAAGCTCAAGAGGCGACACATTTGTGAAGCTTGAGGAGCCGCTTTCAACAGAGCAGTATGCTATAGGCTTTAAGCTTGGTAATACAGAGCTCAGGGACCAGGTTCAGGCTTCTCTCAACGAAATGGTTGAGGACGGCACATTTGATAAAATAGTTGCCAACTATACAGATTATAATCTTGACCAGATGGTTTGCCTCGGCAAATAAGCTGCGTTAAATAAAGCATTGTAAACGGCGAAGAACACATCTTCGCCGCTTTGCGCGTTAAAGAAGTTTTCAGGAAATAAAAGGTTATTAGAAAGGAATGGTATTAATGTCCTTTTCCGCAATGATGGTACAGCTTACAAACGGCTTTGGGCAGACAGTTGTCATATTTGTACTGACGCTGCTGTTCTCCATGCCGCTAGGGCTTTTGGTGGCGTTTTGCAGAATGTCGAAGTTCAGCCCGCTTAAATGGCTGGCTAAGATTTTTATATCAATTCTCAGGGGCACGCCGCTTATGCTTCAGCTTATCGTCGTATTTTACGGGCCGTTTTATATTTTCGGCTGGAAGTTAAATAATACATACAGGTTTGTGGCGCTTATAATAGGATTTGTTATCAACTATTCGGCATATTTTGCCGAAATATACCGTTCGGGTATAGAGTCTATACCGGTTGGGCAGTATGAGGCAGCCAATGTTTTGGGCTACAGCAGAAGCCAGACCTTCGGCCATATCATATTCCCCCAGATGGTGAAAAGGGTTCTTCCGCCCGTAACAAACGAGGTAATAACCCTTGTAAAGGATACGTCCCTTGCCTTTGTGCTTTCCTACGCGGAAATGTTCACGCTTGCCAAACAGATTGCGGCCGCTAAGGCTGATATTATGCCGCTTTTTGTGGCCGGCGTATTCTATTTCGTATTCAACTTTATTGTTGCCTACGTTATGGAAAGAATAGAGAAAAAGCTGAATTATTACCACTAAGGAGGGGAAGGCATGAAAATACTTGAAATAAACCACTGCAGAAAACAGTTTGACGGCGTGGAGGTTTTAAAGGATATTTCCCTTTCTGTTGAGGAGGGCATGGTTACCTCGATTATAGGCCCCTCGGGTTCGGGAAAATCTACGCTTTTAAGGTGCGCCACGCTTTTGGAGACAATGGACGGCGGTGATTTGGCATATTTGGGCGAATACGCCGCAAAGGACGGGGAACAGGGCTGCGTATACGCTTCCGCCGAGGAATTGAGGAAAATCAAGTCCAATTTCGGCCTTGTGTTCCAGAACTTCAACCTGTTTCCGCACTATTCGGTTATGAAAAATATTACCGAGGCTCCTATCCTTGTACAGAAAAGGAAAAAGGAAGAGGTATTTGAGGAAGCCCTTGCGCTTTTAAAGAAAATGGGACTTGAGGACAAGGCCGACGCATATCCCTGCCAGTTGTCCGGCGGACAGCAGCAGAGGGTGTCAATCGCCAGGGCATTGGCAATGAACCCCAAAATGCTGTTTTTTGACGAGCCTACGTCGGCGCTTGACCCTGAGCTTACGGGCGAAATACTTAAGGTTATCAAAGATTTGGCCGCGGAGCATATGACTATGGTAATCGTTACCCATGAAATGTCCTTCGCAAGGGACGTTTCCAACCATATTATATTCATGGACGGCGGCGTTATTGTTGAGGAAGGAAAGCCGACAGACGTAATCGGCAATCCACAGCAGGACAGGACAAAGCTTTTCTTAAGCCGCTTCCAGCAGTAAGGTGATATTATGGAGATTGAGTTTGTAAAGCTGTCGCCGACAGAAAACATGACTGTGCTTGTCAAAACGCCGGTGCCAAGGGACAAACAGCTTGAAACGGGCGTAAGGCTGATACAGTATTCCTCCGTTTACGCGGAGCAGGCGGGCTTTATTGAAAAGCCGCAGAACCCGATGGCCGAGGCAAGATTACAGATGATGGCCGGGGAGTTCTGCGGAAACGGCACAATGGCAATGGCCGTATACATAGCAAGGCAAAAGGGGCTGAAGCCCGGCGAAAGGGCGAGAATACCACTTGAGGTTTCAGGCGCGGACGGGATTTTGACATGCGAGATTGAGG
>CAUHBX010000270.1 GCA_959604475.1 uncultured Eubacteriales bacterium | reverse complement strand
CTTATGACGTTATAGTACCTTCAGACTATATGATTCAGAGGCTTCTTGGCGAGGATATGCTTCAGCCTATAGACAAATCTCTGATACCTAATATGGAATTGCTTACTGACGGAGTTAAAAATCTGACCTATGACCCGAACAACGATTATTCAGTTCCTTACTTCTGGGGTACTGTCGGACTTGTATATAATAAGCAGAATGTTTCGGAAGGACTTATAGAGGAGGAAGGATTTGATATCCTTAAAAACACAGACTACGCCGGTGACATATATATGTATGACTCTGAAAGAGATTCTTTTATGGTTGCGCTTAAAGCCCTTGGTTATTCTATGAATACTCAGAATGACGCTGAAATCGAGGAGGCATACCAGTGGCTTCTTGAACTTAATAATACAATGGACCCTGCTTATGTTACAGACGAAGTAATAGACAACATGATGAATGGTACAAAGGATATAGCTGTAGTATACAGCGGTGATGCTGCTGTTATTCTTGATGAGAATCCCGATATGGCCTTTACTATGCCAAAGGAAGGAACAAATGTATGGTGTGACGCTATGTGTATTCCCGCAAATGCTGAAAATCCTCTCCTTGCACATGAGTTTATAAACTATATGCTCACATATGATGCTGCCTATGATAACACCGTAACGGTAGGCTACGCCTCTACTAACGATGAGGTCCTTAGAACTGTTGCAGAAAATGAGTACGAAGGAAATGCCGCTTATCTCCCTAGAGAAAATTATGAAAAAGATGAAGTGTTCGAAGACAATGAGGTTATGAGACAAAAACTCAGCCAGCTTTGGCTTAAGGTTAAGGCTCAGTAATAATAAGTCCCCGCATACGCGGGGACTTTTATTGTATCTTAAGCAGTCTGTATGCTTTTTTATATTTTTCAATTCTTAAATAATCAGCTTCTGTCGGACTTTCAATTCTTGAAATGTCCATGTTGTCTGCCAAGTCAGCAAGCTTGACTGCCTTCGCAATTTTATTCGACTTCAAGCGCTCTATATATTCCATGTAATCATCATCCTCTTTACGTGTAAGAAGACGGAGTGCGTCGATTATTTCCAAACTGAATCCTTCACTTAACAGATATTCCTCTGTTATATCAGTATCCTCTAAAACATCATGCAGAACAGCGGTGCACTGCTCTGTTTCGCCTTTTACACTCAGCATTACACGCAGCGGATGGAATATATAAGGCTTTCCCGCTTTATCCGTCTGATTATCATGGGCTTTAGCAGCTATTTCAATTGCTTTGTTAATAAGCATGTTATTACCTCCGGTTAAATTGTATATAAATATATTAACATATTTTTCGGAGAATATTATGGTTTTTGGAATTTACTGCAGAAAATCCGTACTGTCAGATAAAGGGGAGTCAGTTGAAAACCAAATGGAAATGTGCCGGATGTACATTATAAATAAATTCGGCGGCAACAATGAATTTATTTTGTATGAGGATGAGGGCTATTCAGGAAAGAACACATCAAGGCCGATGTTTATTAAGCTGACAGAAGATATTAAAAAGAAAAAGCTGGATTATGTTGTTTGCTACAGGCTTGACCGCATGAGCAGAAGTGTAAGCGATTTTTCATCACTTGTTGAAATGATGAACAGGTATAAAACGGGACTTATATGCATTAAAGAAGAGTTTGACACATCTAAGCCAATGGGTAAGGCTATGATGTATATTGCCAGCGTGTTTGCGCAGCTGGAAAGGGAAACCATAGGGGAAAGGGTAAAGGACAATATGACTATGCTGGCCAAAGGAGGCCGCTGGTTAGGGGGAAATACACCGCTTGGATACAGCTCTGTCAAAGAGCAGTATATAGGAGAAAACGGACGGATAAAATACGCGAGCTTTCTGAAAGAGAATGAGGAAATGGCAGATGTTAAAAGGATATATAACATTTTTTCAGAATACGCAAATTTATCAAAAACAGCCTCATTGGTTAATACACTTGGCATAATGACTAAAAACAAAAAGCCATTTACCAACCTTTCAGTACGGGATATACTTACCAATCCTGTTTACTGCCGCGCCGATAAAACGGCCTTAAAATATCTGTCGGGAAAAGGTATTACAGTGTATGGAGAGCCGTGCAGAAATGGGCTGGTTGCCTATAATAGAAACAGCTGTGATAATACTGTGATTTCCGTTGGTAAACATATGCCGGCAGTTTCGGGGAAAATATGGGTAAAAACACAGCTGCTGTTAGAGGACGAAGGATTAAGAAACCTGTAAAGGGGTATTGCACTGGCATCAGGCGCCATAATATGCGGTATATGCGGGGGAAAAATGTATTCTGTAAACCGCAGCAAGGGACGGGGATTTGACTATATATGCGAGAACAAAAGGAAAAAACATATATGCACATGTAAAAATTTGAACGGTCCGCGGACGGATACGGAATTAAAAAAGTATCTCGTCAGCACTGATATGTTTTTTATGAAAAAAGAAGTCAGAGAGAGTATGGTAATATTATGGGATGGAATAAAACTGGAAATAAGAAAGCCGGCAGAATAAATTTTCCGCCGGACTTTTTTAGTTGCGTGTAAAGCCTCCAATGCCAAATGCTCCCGGGCCGCAGTGTGTAGAAATAACACAGCCTGTGTCAATCCACTTAACGTCGGTATAGCCCATTTCTTTTGTTATTTCTAAAGCCTCTCTCTGTATCTTTTCATCAAGGCCTTCGGAGCGGATAAGAAAAATAGATTCGGGTTCAAGGTTATGCTCGTTTAAATAATCTCTAAGCATTTTTTTACAGACCTTTGACATTGAACCGCGATATTTTTTTGTGCAGACAAGCTTTCCGTCAATCATTTCAATAAACGGCTTTAATCCTAACAGGGTTGCGCCAAGATAAGCAGCGTTGGAAACGCGGCCGCCTGCCCTTAGATAGTCCAAGTCCCCGGGGAAAAAAGCGCAGCAGGATTTGTTTATCCAGTATTCAGCCTCTCTTTTTATTTCATCCATTGGGGCGTCTGGATTGTTCTTTAAATATTGGGCCATTTTTATTACTATCGAAGCCTGGCCGCCTGTAACCTCCTTGGTATCAATATGAGTTACATAATCCAGCCCCTCGCTTGCAATAAGAGCATTTTGATATGTTGCTGTAGTTACTGCCGAATAGCATAAATGCAGAATATGTGCGTCAGGATTCTCCTTATGAATATTCACAAACATTTCTTTATATTCATCAGGG
>CAUHBX010000269.1 GCA_959604475.1 uncultured Eubacteriales bacterium | reverse complement strand
TACCCATATCAGGGAATATACAATTAATAACAGAATTGAATTTATCGTAAGCGACATTTATAAGGAAAAACCCGATTATATCGGGTTTTCCTGCTATATATGGAATATTGAGATGATTAGAATCATAGCCCGCAGACTAAAAAAGGTTCTGCCCAATACGGTTATGGTTTTCGGCGGACCGGAGGTCAGCTATGACAGCGGAATGTTTTTGAAAAACAATTGTTCAGCGGACTTGATAATGAGGGGAGAGGGCGAGAGAACCTATAAAAACCTCCTTGAAATGTGGACAAGCGGTTTTATTGATTACAGCCGAATTAAGGGCATAACCTATAGAAAAGATGGCAGAATTTATGAAAATCCTGCTGTGGAGCCCATTTGTCTGGACGATATTCCTTTTGTATATGAAAACGCAGATGAATTCAAAAACAAAATAATATATTATGAGACCCAGAGAGGCTGTCCGTATAACTGCCAGTACTGCCTGTCATCGGTAGAGAAGGGAGTAAGGTTTTTATCTGAAAATAGAGTAAAAAGCGACCTGAAGTTTTTTTTGGACAACAGGGTGAGGCAGGTGAAATTCGTCGACAGGACATTCAACTGCAGCCATGAGCATGCAATGTCAATATGGAAATATATTATGGACAACGATAATGGAGTCACCAATTTTCACATGGAAATAACTGCTGATATACTTAAAGATGAGGCAATTCAAATGCTTAAAGGCGCCAGAAAGGGCCTTTTCCAGTTTGAAATAGGTGTACAGTCAACCAACGAGATGACCATAGACGCCATAAAAAGAAATGCGGCTTTTGGAGGAATAACTGATGTTGTAAAAAAGGTTGCAGAGGCGGGAAATATTCATCAGCATCTGGATTTGATTGCAGGACTTCCTCACGAGGGATATGAGTCGTTCAAAAAATCCTTTAATGATGTCTATAATCTTGAGCCGGAACAGCTTCAATTAGGCTTTCTTAAGCTGCTTAAGGGGTCAGGACTGCGCATGGACGCTGAAAAATACGGAATAGTTTATGCTGATGAAGCCCCACACGAAGTACTTTACACAAGAGAAATGACCTTTGATGAAATGCTCAGGCTAAAGGCAGTGGAGGAAATGGTTGAAACCTTCTATAACTCAGGCAAAGCGCTTACGGCGGTAAAATATGCCGTGAAAATTATTGGGAACCCTTTTGGCTTTTTTGAAGATTTATCTGTTTGGTGGGAAGAAAGCGGATATGATGAAATATCACACAGTAAAATGGAGCTCTATGAAAGGCTTTATGAGTTTTTTAAGGGGTATTCTCCGACAGGTCATGTATTAGATAATATCAGGGAGCTTTTGAGATATGATATTTATCTTGGCGATAATATGAAAACAATACCTGAAAGCCTGAAAAGGCACTGCGATAATGATGAGCGTGGATTTGAAAGAGACTTTTATATCAATAAGGAAAACGTGGAGAAGTATCTGCCAATGCTTATGGAATACAGCGCAAAACAGCTTTTGCGAATGTGCAGGATTGAGTTTTTTGATATTAATGTATATACTAAAGAAAAACGAAAAACGGCCTTATTATTCAATTACTATTTCAGAGACACAATATTAAATAAGGCAGAAGTATCAATTGTTTGGAAGGAGTGAAATAATGGAGCTTGGGGAGAGAGTAATAGAGGTTTTGGACAGGCTTGAGGAACATTACGGCCCTACGAAATGCTATCTTACGCATGAAAATGCGTGGCAGCTTCTAATATCAACTATTTTAAGCGCCCAGTGCACTGACGACAGGGTAAACATGGTAACAAAGGATCTATATAAAAAATATCAGTCTGTCAAGGATTTTGCCGAAGCGGATTTGTCGGAGCTGGAGCAGGATATCCGCTCAACAGGATTTTATCATAATAAGGCAAAAAATATCATTGCCTGCTGTCAGATGCTTTTAAGCGAGTATGGGGGAGAGGTGCCTGACGATATTGACAAGCTTACTAAGCTTCCCGGAGTCGGAAGGAAAACCGCCAACGTGGTTAGGGGAAATATTTATGGAATACCGAGCGTTGTTGTCGATACCCATGTAAGGCGAATTTCTAATTTACTTGGTTTTACAAACAGCCAGGACCCTGTAAAAATAGAGTTTGAGCTTATGGAACTGCTGCCGCAGAAAAACTGGATTGCCTATAACACTCAGGTTATAGCGCATGGCAGAAAAATATGTATCGCGAGAAGACCGAAATGCGACGCATGTTTTTTGGCTGATTTATGTGACCACAGGCAAAATGAAATGAGGGGTAAGGAATAAAATGGAACAGATTACACTTGGAAAGACAGGCATTACGACAAATAAAAACGGCTTTGGAGCTCTTCCTATTCAGAGAATAACTCAGGATGAGGCAGTAAGCCTTGTCAGGAAAGCCTACAACGCAGGATTTACATTTTTTGATACAGCCATTTCATATACAGACAGCGAATTAAAGCTTGGAGAGGCCTTCGACGGCATGAGGGAAAATGTATACATAGCAACAAAAACACCGGCGCTAAATGCGGACGACTTTTGGAAGGACCTAGACAAAACCCTTATAAGCCTTAGGACAGATTATGTTGATATATATCAGTTCCATAATCCTTCCTTCTGTCCAAAGCCGGGAGACGGGACAGGCCTTTACGAGGCGGCGCTGGAGGCAAAAGCTCAGGGGAAAATCAGGCATATCGGGATTACAAACCACCGTCTTGCGGTTGCTGAGGAAGCGATTGAATCGGAACTTTACGAAACCCTTCAGTTCCCCTTCTCCTACCTTGCGAGTGAAAAAGAGCTTGAGTTGGTTAAAAAATGCAGAGAGAAAAATATGGGATTTATAGCAATGAAAGCCTTGTCAGGAGGGCTTATTAATAATTCTGCCGCTGCGTACGCATATTTGGCCCAATTTGACAACGTTCTTCCTATTTGGGGAATACAGAGGGAAAGCGAACTGGACGAGTTTATATCTTATATTGACAGCCCGCCGTCTATGACAGATGAGCTTAAGTCTGTCATTGACCACGACAGAAATGAACTTTGCGGTGAGTTCTGCCGCGGCTGTGGTTACTGTATGCCTTGCCCGGTTGGAATAGAAATAAACAACTGCGCGAGGATGTCGCTTATGATTAGAAGAGCGCCGTCACAAGCGCAGCTTACGCCCGAAATGCAGGCAAAAATGAAGCTCATAGAGGAATGCCTTCACTGCGGACAGT
>CAUHBX010000268.1 GCA_959604475.1 uncultured Eubacteriales bacterium | reverse complement strand
TATTAAATTAGAAAACTCTTTTCTCTTAAGATAGTTTTTAGGTATTTCAAACTCTTCAATTTTATTTATAGGTTTTCTTATTACCGTCGGCATTTCATATATATTTCCCCAGTCAACCTCTGCACCCAAAGCTGAGGCCTCAAGCAGTATTGAAAAGTATGGCGATATGGAGTCAAACCCAAATTTATCGTGGCCTACGGAAGCCAAGGCTTCCATTTTTTTAGCGTCGGTAGGGGCCTCGGGGAAAAAAGCGCCGGATATTTTCATTGCGTCAACGGTAGCAACTGAAGTTGGATTAAGCGCCGGATATACATCAAAGTCTTCTCCGTTAATTACGGCAAAAACCCTTTCTTTAGATGTCATTTCAATTTTTCCCACGCTTAATCCCTGCCTTTTTCTTTATTTTATGACTCTTTTAAATATTTTTGCTGATGGATAGTATCCACTTTCTCCAAGATATTCTTCCATTCTTATGGCTTCATTCCATTTAGCGGCCCTTTCGGAACGTGCAACTGAACCTACCTTAAGCTGACCGGCATTTGTTGCCATTGAGAGATGAACTATAATTGCGTCTTCAGTTTCTCCTGACCTTGCTGAAATAACAGGGAGATATCCGCTGTTTTTAGTAAGCTCTATCGCGTCCATTGTTTCAGTAATTGAACCAATTTGGTTCAACTTAATTAAGACAGCATTGCATGCTCCCATTTCAACACCTTTTTTAATTCTTTCCGAATTAGTAGTAAAAAGGTCGTCGCCGATAAGCTGTATCTTTTTACCTAGCCTCTGTGTAAGAAGAACTGAGCCTTCCCAGTCTGATTCGGCGCAGCCGTCCTCTATTGATATTATGGGATATTTCTCAACCCAATCACATAAAAGGTCAACGAATTCTTCTCTCGTCATTTCTCTATTTTCAAGCTTAAACTCATATGTTCCTTTTTCTTCATTATAAAACTCACTTGAAGCTATATCAAGGGCGATTGCCACATCCTTCATTGGTTCGTATCCGGCACGTTTAATGCCTTCGGTGAGAAGAATGAGACCTTCTTCGTTTGTTTTAAAGTCAGTCGGCCAGAAACCGCCTTCATCCGCTATAGAAAGCGGCTTACCTTTTTCGGCAAAGATTTTTTTTGTGGCATTGTATACGTTAACGACCATAGCGAAACCGTCTTCAAAATTCTCAGCGCTCATAGGAATTACAAGAAAGTCCTGTATGTCTATAGAATCTGCCGCATGTGCTCCGCCTCCAATTATTTGTATCATGGGAACAGGTACTGTTTTAGCGTTTGAGCCGCCAAGGTATCTGAATAAAGGCTCGCCTTTAGCGTTTGCGGCGGCATAGGCTACAGCCATAGAGCATCCGAGTATAGCGTTTGCTCCTAGATTGCTCTTGTTTTGAGTACCGTCAAGTGCAATCATCATTTTATCTATGTATACTTGATTTGTAGCGTCAACTCCTATAAGTTTGGGAGCTATTATGTTATTTATATTATCTATTGCCTTCCTTACACTTTTTCCGCCTAATACAGAAGCATCTCCGTCTCTTAACTCAAGAGCTTCGTATTTCCCGGTGGATGCTCCTGAAGGTACTATTCCTCTACCTACTGCACCGCATTCAAGTGTTATATCGACCTCAACAGTAGGGTTAGCCCTTGAATCAAATACCTGTCTTGCCTTTACGCTTTTAATTCTGTAATCTGTCATTTTATTTTCCCCCAATCATTTCTTTTATCAGCTTTATAACTGAATTATAGTCACATATTCCTTCATTAACCATTCTGAATGATGTTTTTCTTATTATATCCTTGTCCTCTTCGTCTGTTATATATTCAGCCGGGGATTTTCCGTCAACTCTTGCTATGAAAAGCAGGGCAAGCGTTTTAACAAAGCATTTTTCAAGCTCTTTAGCATCCATAAATTTAACATCTGCAAAATATTTATCAAGCATAAGCTTTAGCATATTTGTAGTTGTATCTGCCCATTGTTTGTTCTTTACGGTTTTAAGTAGGAAATGGTTGGAGAAGAAAGCAAGGTCAAATGCGGGATGTCCGTAATGGCCAACTTCATAGTCAAGAATATAAATTTTACGTCCGTCTACCATTATATTTTTGGGGCTGTAGTCGCCATGAATAAGCGTTATGCCAGGCCCCATGAGAAATTCGTTTACGGAGTCGGCGAACTCCCTTAGTTCGGGATGTTTTCCTACTGTAAACTCAATGTAGGGAGAAATCCTTAAATCATAAAATATGGCCTTGTCGCCAAATATTTTCTCAACTTCTTCGTTATGGGCGCAGCCGTTATGAACTTTTGAAAGTGAGTCTATAGCTTTGTAAGCAACCTCAAAATCATAAAGGCCGCTTAACAAATCCGCTTTCCACATAGTGCAGCTTTCAGGAGCGGCTTCTCTGCCGAAAATGTAGTTATCGTGGTCATAAAAGTATACTTTTGGGGCATTTTCAGGAACTATTTCATTATAAATTCTGTTGCCTTCCTTTTCTATATGCATACGGTTGGGGTCGCACAGCCATGTGTCTTTTGTCTTAAGCTGGGCGAGAGCCTGTTTAACAATAAGCTCTTTTTTTCCGGCATAAACAAAAACAACAGTTCCAGAAACTCCGCCTTTACAGTAATTGAAAGAATAGCCTTCTTCCTTGTTGATAATTCTTTTTTCCAACAGGTACTGTTCAAGTTGTTCCTTTACAGCGATGTCAATCATTTTATTTACCTCCTTTTAGTTGTTAATTGCTCTTAACTTTCTATGTTAAAAGTATATTTTATAAATCAGTTAAGTACAATGAAATTGGACATTGCAAATTGTATATATTTATTAAATTAAATAACAAAAAGAGTGCAAAAAGTATATTTTACTTTGCGTATAATAACTGTTATAATTTTAATAGATAAAATATTGTTAAATTGCTGATTAAATATATTTGAAAAGTGCAGTTTGCATATGCGATTGGAGGATAGGAATGAAGGCTTTAAACGTATCGTTTTTAAATACGGTAATATCTAAATATTATAACAAAGAATGTATTATTCATATAACTGATACTACGTCGAAAATAATAGCTTCATCCGATAAGGAGAGAATCGGAACAGTAAGCAGCACAGCAATTTATATAAATAAGGTTCAGAGGGCCACATCAATGGCTAACCCTGATGCTTCGAAGGACACATACAGCTCAGTTTATGGAGTTCCAGTATTAGCTGATGATGAAATATA
>CAUHBX010000267.1 GCA_959604475.1 uncultured Eubacteriales bacterium | reverse complement strand
CCAAAGCAATTTGCCCTGCTGAAATCTATTGTACAAATGGCCTCTATAAATAGCCTGATAGTTGTGGCGGAAGGGGTGGAAACCAAAGAGGAAAAACAAGCTATTTCTGAATCCGGCGTACAATATATCCAGGGATATTACTATGCAAAGCCAATGTATGAGAGTGAGTTTATTCGCTTTATGGAGGCTTCTGCAAGAGGCAAAAAATATTAATATTACTGATTTACTGCCAACTATTATAAGTAGCATACTGGCATCGATTAGATAGAGGTGAAAAAGTGGCATGATTGAAAAATCATACCGCTTTTTTATTTGCAGAACAAAGTTTAAAATAACTTTATGAATAAGAGAAAGTATAAAACTAGAAATAGAAATTCAACATTTTATGTTAAATCTGATTTTTATACCAGTATATAGGATTTTCGACTTTGGCAATTTTGATGTTGATTAATGTTTATGAACTATAATAGTCATAAGTTACAAGTAATGAAAAAATGTTAAATCTCTAAAATACTAATATTTTTTAATAAGAAAATTTAACATGTTAAGATGGAAAATATAAATACTCAACACAGATAGGCTTCCGGAGGCATGTATGCAGAAGAAATTATTCCCAATAATATTAACCATATCACTTCTATTTTCAAGTGTGTTTTCGCTTCTGGCACTTAATAACATGCACGGAAACGCTAAGGTAATAAACTATGCAGGAATTGTTAGGGGTGCAACGCAGCGACTTGTTAAGCAGGAACTAAATCATCTGCAAAATGATGCTTTAATTACCAGGCTGGACAGCATTATTGCGGAGCTTCAGACAGGCGAGGGCGAATATGGGCTTGTAAAATTAAAAAACGATGAGTTTCAGGAGCTAATCAGCAGGATGGAGGAAGAGTGGGGACGTATAAAACGCCAAATTTATGACGTCCGGGATGGAGCAAATTCCGAATCCCTCTTCTACAGCAGTGAGGCCTATTTTGTATTAGCGGATAAGGCTGTATTGGCGGCGGAACACTATTCCGAGGAAAGCATGATGTTTGCTGAAAGCGGATTAATTGTAATGAACTTTGCGTTTGTTATTATGACAGTATTTCTGTATTTATATTTAAGCAAGCAGTCCAGACGTCAGGAGGAGCTTAAGGAGGGGGAGGAGGAAAACCGAAGGAGAAAAGAGAGCTTAAACCGACTTGCAGAGGATTTACGCAGCCCAATGAATGAGATTTCAGAATTGCTTTATATATCAGATGTGAAAACCTATGATTTATTGTTTTTAAATAAAGCCGGATATGAGTCATTCAATGTAGACTCTTTAGACGGCAAAAAATGCTACGATGTATTGCAGAAACGAAAAGAACCATGCGAGTTCTGTACCAACTCTATTTTGAAAGAGGGAGAAAACTATACATGGGAATTTACTAATCCTATTACAAATCGGCACTATATTTTAAAAGACAGGTTAATTGAATGGGAAGGGCTTCCGGCCAGAATGGAAATTGCTTTTGATACTACTGAGTCTGAAAAAGAAAAGATGCAGTTAAAATATATGCTTGAGGCCAATGAGATGGTAACGGAGTGTGTAAGGACACTGTATCAGCAAAATGACATTGAGACAGCCACCTCACAGATTTTAGAGCGTCTGGGCAGCTTTTTATGTGCTGATAGGACTTATATTTTTTATATCAGAAATAATCAAATGTATAATGACTATGAATGGTGCGCGGACGGCGTTACACCCCAGAAAGAATTGCTGCAGGGTGTGTCAGTTGATTTAATGAATCGGTGGACCCCATATTTTCTTGAAAAAAAATGTGTCGTTATAGATGATTTAGAGAATATTAAAGAAACTTCTCCCGAGGAATATAAATTCTTATATGATCAATCAATTAGAAGTCTTGTTGCTGCGCCATTAGAGCAGAATGGAGAACTGATTGGATATTTAGGAGTTGATAATCCTCCATCTGATAAAGTCTTTAATATTGCACCAATGCTGCAGACCTTATGTTATTTCCTTCTGCTGGCTAACAGCCATTCGCAAAGTCAGATGCAGCTTACCCATCTAAGTTATTTTGATAAACTAACAGGATTTTATAATAGAAACCGATATATAGAGGACACCAATAAAATGACTGATTTAGATGCTCCGGTTGGCATTGCATATTTGGACGTTAATGGTTTAAAGGATATTAATGACCTATATGGACATGAATTCGGAGACAAAGTATTGGTTGAGTGTGCCGGAAAGATTAGGTCGGTCTTTGGGGAAGAAAATTTTTATAGAATTGGCGGGGATGAGTTTGTTGTTATCTGCCCTTCGATTAAGCAGGAGGATTTTCAAAAAAGCATATATGAATTAAAGGCGGAATTCCAAAACGATTCCAATTGCAGGGCTGCTATTGGCTACACGTGGGTACAACATATTAACAAAAATATTAGCAGGATAATAGCAGATGCGGATGCAAAAATGTATGAAGATAAGAAGGATTTTTACCATAAAAGTCCAAATTCACGACGATACCGGCATTATAACGACAGGATTTTATGTCTGTCGGATGTAACTTTATTGCAGGAGGAGTTTGAACGCAATCGTTTTTGTGTTTATTTGCAGCCAAAAATTTCAACAAAAAGTCACAAAGCTATGGGAGCTGAAGCGCTTGTCCGTTATTGCCCGAAACCTGATATAGTAATTTCACCATATGAATTCATTTCCCTGCTTGAAGAATTTGAAACCATCTATATGGTAGATTTTTTTGTTTTTACCTCTGTTTGTGAGAAATTAAAAGAATGGAGCGAAAAAGGAATACAGCTGTTTCCTATATCAGTAAACTTTTCAAGTATTTCTTTAAGAGAGCCACACTTTGTGGAACACATTTCTGACATATGCAAAACTTATGACATATCGCCAAAATACTTAGAGATTGAGGTTACTGAAAGGGTCCATAACGAAGAATGCCTTAGTCTGATGGAGTTAAGCTTGAAACTGCATAAGGCGGGCTTTAAGGTAGCTATTGATGATTTTGGAACAGAGTATGCAAATCTTTCGCTTTTATCAGAGGTGGAGTATGATGTACTTAAGCTTGATAAGAGCATGATTGATAATATAGTTACAAATGAAAAAAGCAGGGCTATTGTAGGCTCTATAGCTGAAGTATGCAGCAGAATGGGAATAGAGATGGTAGCGGAAGGAATTGAAACAGAAGAGCAATTTTCAATTTTAAAGAAATTTGGGG
>CAUHBX010000266.1 GCA_959604475.1 uncultured Eubacteriales bacterium | reverse complement strand
GCAAGTGCAACAAATTAATACTCTGAGATGTTCCTCCCCGCAAGAGCAAAGAATAAAAAATTTGTATAAAAACCTTAAGTTTTATCTTCATTTCCATCCTCTTCAATGCATGCTTCAATCATACTAATAACTATATTATTGAAACTTGTATTATTATCGTTAGCCAGTTTATTAATTTTATTAACTAAAGATTGTTTTATGTACAGAGTACGATATATGTACTCTTCTTTTCTTCTGTTGATTTTCTTTTGCCATTTCATTTTTATCACCAATAATATTATAAATTGAAGATATGTTAAATTATATAGTAAATATTTCTAAGAGAATTTTTATTAGAAATTTCTATATCAATTTATGAGTTAGAATTTTCTATAAGATAATTATATACTTAGATTTAAGTTTAATATATAACAAAAACCAAGTTTAAATTAAGTTTAGAGGGGCGGTTTTATGGCTGGAAAAATTATCTGCCTCCGAAAAGGCAATCTGCGTGATGAATGTCAGCTTTTGGAGTTCTTTGATGTTGAAATAGGAAGAAATAAAAAATGCCGATTCTATAAAAAAGACAAAAATTACAGAAAAATAAAACATATAGAAAGCCTGAAGCCTGCTGATGACAGGCCTTGGGACAAGATTCTGGCCGACGTTGACTGGGATGGCATGAAGGCTAGGATTTTTCATAGTATAGATGAAAAATTAAAAGGAAAAAAGTAAAATTGGGCGGCGGCATAAACATTGACTTCTTTAACCATTGTGTTACTATTAAATGTAATCTGCTTTTTAATAAATCAGCAAATGGATATAAAGGAGACCACAATGCCAGACATTATAACAAAATTCGGACAGCATATTAATAAAGAAATTGTAAAGAACCCTGAAATAGCCAGAAAAGAGCTCCTTTTAGGCTATAGGACATTTAACCTTAAAATGAGATACGCTCCTGATAAACGTCTTTCACCCGCCAGAAAATATCTGGGCAAGGTGTGCATGGACGAGCATATAAAGTCCTTTGCGCATGCTGATAACTCGGCGCTGGTAAGCGTATTTCTTCCGTGCGAAATAATACATGCCTTTGGCCTTAATACAATATTTGCCGAGGGCTTTGCCGGCTATATGACAGGGGCATATGCCGAAAAGGCCTTTGTTGAGGCCGCGGAGGCTGAAGGAATAGCCGAAACCTACTGCTCCTACCATAAAATCCTGATGGGTGCGGCATTTACCCAGGTGCTGCCGAAGCCTAAGTTTATTATAAATACATCAATTGTATGTGACGCGAACAATCTCACATTCAGAGCCATGGCCGACTATTTCGGTGTTCCGCAGTTTTACATTGACGTGCCTACCGCCGCAGACGAAAACAGCGTTAAATATGTTGCAGAGCAGCTTAAAGACATGACGGACTTTATTGAGGGGCAGACGGGCAAAAAGCTCGATGAAGCTGTCCTTAAAGCGGCCGTAGCCAGGACAAGGGATTCTATAAACAACTTTAAAGAATGCCTTGAACTTAAAAAGAACAAATATTTAGCCAACGATATTACAAGCGAGATGTATGAGGTTTTTGCCACGCACCCGCTTTTTGGTACGGAGGAAACCCTTAAATATTCACAGATGTTAGTTGAAGATTTAAAAAAAGCGGAACCTAAAAGGGGAATTAGGCTGCTGTGGATGCATACGATACCCTATTTTCAGGAGCCGCTCAGGGACAGGCTTAATTTTAATGAAAAGTGCCAGATTATAAGCTGCGATATGAACTTTGAAAACCTTGTTGAGACAGACCCCCAAAAGCCTTACGAAAGCATGGCAAGGCGTATCGTTATGAGCAGCTTTAACGGCTCGGCGGAAAACAGGATAAATAAGGCCGCAGAGGTGTGCGAAAGCCTTGGAGTCGACGGCGTAATCTATTTCTGCCACTGGGGCTGCAAGCAGACAATGGGGGCGGCGGTAAGCGCAAAGAAAAAGCTGGAGGAAAGGGGTTTCCCGACGCTTGTGTTAAACGGCGATGGCGGGGACAGAAGAAATACCAGCGACGGGCAAATACTTACAAGGCTTGACGCTTTTATTGAAATGCTGGAGGATATGAGAAAATGATGTATTATGTTTGCAAATATACTCCGCTGGAGCTCATGGAAGGGCTTGGCGCACAGATGACGAGGCTGGAGCCTCTGCCCGATAATTTTGACATTGCAGAAAGCCTGGGTCACCCTAATATGTGCGGCTACGGCAAGGCTGTTATTGAGGAAATATACGCTAAGGATATTAAGGAAATACTGCTTGTGGACTGCTGCGACGTTATCCGAAGGGTTTATGATATACTTGTAGAAAGCGGACGCATGGACTTTGTCTATCTGCTTGAGCTGCCCCATAAAACCGGGTTCGCTGAAACAGAGCTGTTTAAAATGAATTTGGGAAAGCTGGCGGATGCCTATAATATCTACAGCGGGAATACATTCGATGTAAAGCGCGCTATGTCAGCATTTACCGAAACAAAGAAAAATCCTGATGAAAAGCATATAAGCATACTTGGCGCTCATGGCGGAAAGTACCTTTATAAGACTATAAGCGGCAAATTTTCAATGCCGGTGCATGACGATACATGTACGGGAAACAGGTCGATTGACATGCCTAGAACGCCTAATAATATAGATGAGTTTATAGACGGATATGCCTCAGGGTTGCTTAGGCAGACGCCTTGTATGCGTATGTATGATAACAGTACGAGGGGAGAAACGGCAAAGGGCACCGCTGGAATAATATATCATACCATGAAGTTCTGTGACTATTACAGCTTTGAATACATGAGCATTAAAAACAAGACGGGTGTTCCGCTCCTGAAAATAGAGACTGACTGCACCAGCCAGAGTGAAGGCCAGCTTTCAACCCGCTTGGAGGCATTTGCGGAAACTATAGATACAGGTACGAAACGGAGGAACCCAGACATGAAAATAGACGGAAAAATATATACTGCGGGTATTGACAGCGGCTCCACAAGTACTGACGCAGTTATAATGGACAGGGACAAAAATATAATAGGAAAGGCGATTGTTCCAACAGGTGCGGGAGCCACAAACGGCGCTAAAAAGGCTTTGGCGGCGGCCCTTGAGGAAGCGGGAATAGATGAGGGCAGCCTTACCCTGACTGTAACAACGGGTTACGGAAGGGGAAATATAAGCTTCGGCGATTCATCTGTAACAGAAATTACTTGCCATGCCAAGGGTGCGCACTATC
>CAUHBX010000265.1 GCA_959604475.1 uncultured Eubacteriales bacterium | reverse complement strand
AGCTATTGCAGCAGGTGACAAAGCAGCAGCAGAGATTGCCTGCAAAGAAGCTATTGCTGCTATAGACAAAGCTTATACAAAAGGTATTTTCCACAAAAATGCGGCTGCAAGAAGAAAATCTACTATCCAGAAACTTTATAACGCTATGTAATAAAAACATTGAGAGCCTTAAATAAGGCTCTTTTTTGTAAAGTACAAAATCAATAAAAAGCTGGTCTTACCTCAAGTAAGACCAGCTTTTTATTTTTAAACTGTCAAAGCCATGAACCATCCCGCCACTCCTAGTATTAAAGAAAACGGAACTGCCATCGCAGCAGAACATATCGTAATAAATCGTCTTGTTCTCTCTTCGGTTTTAAACTTTTTATACAAAAACTCAAATACCATTATTCCAAGATACGCACCAAGTGTGTTCATCATTACATCCGTTATATCAGCAACACCAATAGCAAAAATAAACTGAACCGCCTCATAAAATATACTTAATGCGGCAGCTGTCATAATCTTTTGTTTCATCGGTATTTCCCTAAGCATAGCCCCTGCATATATTCCGTAAGGTATAAATGCAATGATGTTTGCTACCATATCAAATTTGTCAAAGTATTTACCTGCTATGATGTCATAAAAAGGTATAAAGTTTATAACTCTATCTCTGGCTAAAGAGCCAATGTTAGCTGGTATAGCGAGCTTAAAAAGTACAATCCAAGTTAGTGAAACTAAATATATCGAGAATAAAACAAAAAGAATTCTATTATAATTGCCCTTTTTCCATTCCATTGCATTCACCTCCATTTTTTAATAGTATAAAGCATAATAATTAAATTTAACCTGCCACAATGCTTAAAGATTTATTAAGATAAACCAATATATAAAGTGGTAAAATGATACCTACTTGATGCCGTTTGACATTTCCGCACTCTAATATTAGAATGAAAAATATAAAGTTGTGTTTGTTTGACTTTAGCAGAAAAGGTGTACTTGGAAAATTCCAGTTATTATATAACAGTGTTTTTTATCTTATAGGAGGAATCGGTATATGCGAGATTTTATTGAAGCCCTGATGAGTGAAAGAAAAAATACGGCTTTGCCTGAGGAGTTTAATTATTTTGGGAAACTTATCGGAAGTTGGCAAATTAACTATGTTGAGAGTGACAATTATCGGTCAATCAAAGGCGAATGGCATTTTTCATGGGTACTCGAGGGAATGGCAATACAGGACATTATTATCCTGCCTGATTATGAATACGGAACATCACTGCGAATCTACAATCCTTATACACATGTATGGGATGTCGCTTACGGATATACAGGAAAAATAATACGGCTTGAAGCTACAAAACACGACGAAATGATAATTCTTACATACACCAATGATAAAAATAGAAAGTGGGTTTTTAAAAAAATTGAAGATAATAAATTTCATTGGCAGAATATTACTGTAAATGATAATGGTGAGTGGCATATAAATGCAGAAATATATGCGGAACGATTATATAAGCAATAAAAAATAGCTGTCAAAATGACAGCTATTTATAGTGTAGTTTATTTTTTGTTTTTTCCGATTTTGTGGACTGCCTTTTCAATACGTTCTTTATATCTAATACTTATGAGCCCAATCAATCCCGTAAGCACGAAAATAATCAGCGTAAGTCTCCAATCATTTAATAACACGTTCCCTGCTATAGTACTAGTTATTATCGACGGTATTCTGGCAAATGTGCTGATTAATATAAAATTCGACATTTTAATTTTACTAACTCCCGCTACGTATGTGAGCATATCCTTAGGAGTGCCTGGAAGCAGAAATAAAATAAATGTTACGGTTTCAATTTTTTGACTGTCTCGTAAAAAAGAAAAATTATCAACTTTCTCTTTTCCGAATAATTTGTATAGTAGAGGCATTCCCCATTTCCTGGTGATTGAAAACACAGCAGTTGAAGCAATAATACTTCCTATAAGACATAGGAAAAGACCTCCCCATGCTCCATATAATACTCCGGCAAGAACCTCAACCGGTTCGCCGGGAATAAATGCAATCACAATCTGCAGTATTTGAATTCCTAAAACTACTAGCCAGCCAAATGGCCCGACAGCATCAACCCAATCATGTAAAGCCTGCTGTCCCTCCGGTTTTGCCAGCTTACTTATAATCGGCCAGAGCAGAATTGTTGCCACTGCAATTAACAGGCATGCGCATACAGCCGCCAGAAATATATAAATTTTGTTTTGATTTTTTTTATTATTTTTCATAGTCAGATTTTAATATCGTTTATAGTTTACATGTCCGCTGAGAATTTCAGTATACTCTCAGATAATTCAATTTTCAATATATGA
Organism: uncultured Eubacteriales bacterium; assembly: GCA_959604475.1. GTDB lineage: Bacteria > Bacillota > Clostridia > Lachnospirales > Anaerotignaceae > Metalachnospira. Next base: position 901 of record CAUHBX010000265.1, on the reverse strand, counting down.
CAGAAATATGTAAGAATATGATTATTCTACCTCACTCATAGGTTAGTTGAAATTATATAAATTTATTATTCCAATAGAAATAGGTTATATGTACTTAAATTTGATTATCCTACATACTTAAAAGTAATTTTTTTAACTATACAGTAATACACCTGACTTTAATTATATGTTATTATGTATTTGGAGGCGATAGCTTGATTAAAACATATACGACATCCCAGGCTGCCAAAATTATAGGTGTCCATCCAAATACAGTTAGGTTTTATGAAAAACTTGGACTTATTCCCAAGGCCGAACGGGCAAATAACGGTTACAGATTTTTCACAGAATTACACATTAGACAAATGATGATGATTCGGACAGCTTTTAAGGTTGAAATCCTTCAGAACGGTTTGAGAAAACAAATTATAGACATAGTAAAAGCATCTGCAGCAGGTATGTATGATGAAGCCTTACTTTTAACGGAAAACTATATCAAAAATTTGCAAAAGGAAAAAAACAATGCAAATGAAGCTATAGATATTGTTAATAAAATATTGTCAAGTGATATCCATGAAAACTCTAATATTAAACTAACGCAGAAAGAAATGGCTCAATATCTTGAAATTACCATTGATACATTAAGAAACTGGGAATTAAACGGATTATTTGTTGCTAAAAGAAAGGAAAACGGATATCGAATATATTCCTCTTCTGATTCAAATCTGCTAAAAATAATTAGAAGCCTTAGATGCGCTAACTACTCGTTAGCCTCAATATTAAGAATGATGAATACTATCAGGGAAAACCCAAATGCAGATATACGTTCAGTAATGGACACCCCTTCTCCGGATGATGATATAATTACAGCCTGTGATAAGCTGCTTTCATCTTTATCTGCAGCAGAAAACAATGCAAAAGC
>CAUHBX010000264.1 GCA_959604475.1 uncultured Eubacteriales bacterium | reverse complement strand
CGCACAGGTTAGCTCCCAAGCCCCCTATGCTTTCCAACCGTATTTCATAATATCCGTTTTCGTTTAATATTGGCAAATCCATAGACAGTCTCCTTTAAATTTTATTATCTATATTTTATTATTTACCAAAACAAATACTTTATTAAGCTTTAGAGCAATTATTAAAATAATTGCTTAAAATAATAAAGACCTCGGCAGGGTTATTTTAAAAAATAACCCTGCCGAGGTCTAAAAACTCCTACGTCTTACGGGAATTGAACCCGTAGCCTTTCGGTCCGGAGCCGAACGCTCTATCCATTGAGCTAAAGACGTTTAATCATATGCAGTTAATCCGGCTCAGAAATTCTACTGAAATCATTTCCGAGCATATTTTTTCAATAAGGAAGCGTCTGGCGCCGAATGCCCTCATCAGTTCCTTATATTCATCAAACTGGCTATAAAATCCAAGAGCCGCGTCACATGCATCTTTTGCCGCCGCAGATATAAGCCTTTCATTAGATGCGTTTTCCATATCAAGGAACCCTGCAGCTTCTATCCCGTTTACTGCGGCCTCTGCAAATGGCATAAGCTTTAAGCTTACAGCTTCAAATACCCTTTTCTGAACCTCTAAGTTATCTCCAGACAGGGCTTCGGCCCTGTCCAGAAATCCCTTATTATTTTTCTGTTCAATATAATCCCTGAAAATATTGTCTATTTCCAAGCCTTCGTCAAAATCTCTGCCGAAACTATACATACACTATCTCCCGAAACCTTATATGGTTATTATATGCGGGAAGCCCTGTCATAGTGCTTATAATTCAATATGCAGAGGTTTTAAGTTCCATATTTCATCGGCATACTCGCGTATAGTCCTGTCACTCGAAAATTTTCCGCTTTTTGCAGTGTTTAAGACAGCCATTCTGGCCCATCCGTCTTTATCCCTGTATGTTCTTTCAAGTCTCTCCTGCGCTTCAACATACGATGCAAAATCCTTGAGAACAAAGTATTCATCACTTCGGCCGCTTCCTAAAAGTGAATTATATATGTCTCTGAATAATTCTGGGTTATTAGGTGAAAAGGTTCCATCCACAAGAGACTCCATAATTCTTGCTACTCTTTCATCACTGTGATACACATCCCAAGGATTATAGCTATGTTCTCTGCTCATTTTAGCCGTTTCATCTGAGGATAATCCGAAAATAATAATATTTTCTTCTCCAACCTCATCATGTATTTCAACATTGGCGCCATCCATAGTACCTATCGTAACGGCTCCATTAAGCATAAACTTCATATTCCCTGTACCCGAAGCCTCTTTGCCTGCAGTTGAAATCTGTTCACTGACATCAGCGGCAGGAATTAACCTTTCCGCTAGCGTAACGCAGTAGTTAGCCATGAATACAACCTTGATTTTTTCGTTTATATCCGGGTCATTGTTTACAACATCAGCAACCGAATTAATCAGCTTAATTATATCCTTAGCCCTTTTGTAGCCTGCTGCAGCCTTTGCGCCGAATATAAACGTTCTGGGCACAATATCCATACCAGGATTTTCTTTAAGTCTAAAGTATAAATTGATTATGTGCATTACATTAAGAAGCTGGCGCTTGTATTCATGCAGCCTCTTTACCTGAATATCATATATCGACTGCGGATTGACGTCAATACCATTTTTCTCCTTTATATACTCTGCAAGGCAGACTTTGTTCTCGGCCTTAATATCCATAAACTTATCTCTGAATTCCTTGTTATCAGCGTATGGAATAAGCTTGTTAAGCTCTTCAAGGTCAGTAATCCACCTGTCTCCTATTGTATCGGTTATAAGAGATGCAAGAGGCCTATTGGCATGAAGCAGCCATCTTCTCTGCGTTATACCGTTTGTCTTATTATTAAATTTTTCAGGATAAAAATCATAGAAATTTTTAAGCTCCTGATTTTTAAGAATTTCACTGTGCAGTTTAGCCACACCATTGACAGAATGGCTGCCTACTATAGCCAAATATGCCATTTTTATCTGACTGTCAGCGATAATTGACATATCGTGTACCCTGATGGGGTCATTTCCATATTTCTGTACGAGTTCAATGCAGAAGCGTCTGTTAATTTCCTCAATTATCATATAGATTCTGGGAAGAAGCCTGCTGAAAAGCTCAATTGGCCATTTCTCCAATGCCTCAGACATAATAGTGTGGTTTGTGTATGCACAAACCTTAGTTGTTATTTCCCATGCCTCGTTCCAAGGCACATCGTTTTCATCCACAAGCACCCTCATAAGCTCGGCAACCGCGATACTTGGATGTGTGTCATTAAGCTGGAAGGCCACCTTATCAGGCAGTTCCCTAAAATCGCTGTGATTTGTTTTAAAGCCCTCAATAACCCTTTGTACAGTCGCAGATATAAAGAAGTACTGCTGCCTTAAGCGCAGTTCCTTTCCCTGTATATGCTCGTCAGCGGGATAAAGCACCTCCGTAATAGTGCTGGCTATATTCTGTTCCTCAACCGCTTTAGCGTAATTTCCCTCATTAAATGACTTAAGGTCAAAGAAATTTTTTGGTCTTGCTTCCCAAAGGCGCAGTGTATTAACTGTATTATTTCCATAACCGATTACTGGATAATCATACGGCACAGCAATTACGGACGAATAGTTTTCCTGGATGAACCTGTATTCCCCATTTTCTTTAATCTCTGTTCTTACATCCCCGCCGAACTTGACCTCTACCTCGTACTCTGAACGCTTTATAGCCCAGAAGTCTCCGTTGGCAAGCCAGTTATCCGGCTTCTCAACCTGATATCCGTTTTCTATCTCCTGCTCAAAGATACCATAGTGATATCTAATGCCGCAGCCATATGCCGGATATTCCATTGTTGACAACGAATCGAGGAAGCATGCGGCCAGTCTGCCAAGGCCGCCGTTTCCAAGACCCGGGTCAGCCTCTGCATTTTCAATTGTGTTATAGTCTATGCCAAGCTCTTCAAGGGCCTCCTTGACTGTATCATGCATAAGAAGGTTCATTACCCCGTTTCCAAAAAAACGCCCCATAAGGAACTCCATTGAAAGATAATAAACCATTTTAACATCCTTTTCTTTGTACTCGTCATGAGTTTTAATCCATTTTTCAGTAAAAACCGTTCTGAGCGCATAAACAGCTGCTTCATATATCTCAACGGTTGTAGCAGTATCTACGGTCTTTCTGAAAAGAGTTTTAAGGCACTCAACAACCGCGTTTTTTATTGATTCTTTTGATACAATTTCCATTATTTCGCCTCCCGAAATAGT
>CAUHBX010000263.1 GCA_959604475.1 uncultured Eubacteriales bacterium | reverse complement strand
GCCGCCCGTTGAAAGTCCGCCCACATAAACGGTATCAAAGTGCTTTTTAAGATATTGATAGTCATATTCGGCCTTATTTATAAAATCCTCGCAGCTAGTGTGCAGAAGCTCCTCAGGGAGGGTTCCGTGTCCGGCAAGGTTTACACACCAGACTGAATACCCATAATCATTTAAAAATCTCGCCATAGGTATCATCTGCGCCGCACCGGATGTAATCCCATGTATCAGAAGAACCGCTTTATTGTTATTTCCCTGAAAAAACACTTGGTCGTTAGTCTGCATATAAAACCCTCCCCTTATGTATAGATACGCCAAAGGCACTAGCCCTGTTACAATTTATTTATATTTTATCATCTGTACTGTATACTGTCTATATATTAGTACAATTTAAATTTCTATTATTTTACTGTATACTTTTTAATATCAGCAATGTATAATGCAGATAATTAGATAATTTTCTAAATAACTAATTACCATAGGAGGAGTACATAATGTCCGATGTATGGAAAGCTCTGGCTGACCCCACCAGAAGGCAGATACTTGAAATGCTTAAATCCGGTGATATGACCGCAGGGGAAATAGCGGAAAAATTCAGTATGACAAAGCCGTCTATAAGCAGCCATTTAAGCGTTTTAAAGCAGGCCGACCTTGTTGATGCCCAAAAACACGGGCAGAATGTAATATATTCTATAAAAACAAGCGTCATAGAGGACGTGATGAATTTACTTTCAAGCCTGATACGCAGAGAGGATGAAAAAATATGAGAAAATATATTATGCTTATAATTTCCTTTATAAACGCCGCCGCAATGGCTGCCGTTATAGCTATGAGTGAAACGGATATTGTACCGACACATTATAATATCACCGGAACTGCTGACCGGTATTCCTCAAAATGGACGTTTATGCTGGCAGCGGTTATCCCAATTGCCATAGCGCTGATATTTCTGATTTACAGAAGAAATTCAAAAGCACAGAGCAACATTAAATACGAGAGCAAGGCAATAGCCTTTATAGTAATGTTTTTTATCGTTTTATGTTGGATTATGACAGTTCCCTCCTTAAAGGGCGCAGAAAGCCTTGGAAGCTATATACCCGCAACAGTATGCATTATACTTGGCATACTGATGATGTATGTAAGCAATCTTATGGCAAAGATTAAGCAGAACCGAACCTTTGGCATCAGGACAAAAGCAACTCTTTCAAATGAAACGGTATGGAGAAAAACACACAGGCTCAGCGGCTACACGGGAATGTCGGGCGGCCTTATACTGGCGTTATGCGGTATAATTACCCTTGGAACAGCAAAAACTGCATTGCTTGTATATGCTGTAATAATTTTTATAGCTCTGGAGTTTGCAATTCCTGTGGCATATGCCAACAGGCTGTATAAGAAACTGGAGGGTAAATAATGCATGAGGTTAAGGCAAAGACAATACTTTCGTCAAAAAACGGCATGAACATTTACCGCGGGTGTTCACACGGCTGTATATACTGCGATTCCAGAAGCCTGTGCTACCATATGGACCATGACTTTGAGGACATAGAGGTAAAGGCCAACGCCTGTGAGCTGCTGGAGGCGGCGCTTAAGAAAAAACGGAGAAAATGCATGATAGGGACAGGTGCCATGTCTGACCCGTACATGCACCTTGAGGGGCAGCTGGGACTTACAAGGCGCAGCCTTGAGATAATATACAAATACGGCTTCGGAGCGGCAATACTGACGAAATCAGACCGAATTTTACGTGATTTGGATATTCTGAAAAAAATAAACGAAAGGACGAAATGTGTAGTCCAGATGACCCTAACAACCTATGACGAAACCCTGTGCACAATAATAGAGCCTAATGTTTCAACCACAAAAGAAAGGATTGAAGCGCTTAAGATACTGCGTGACAACGGCATACCGACTGTAGTATGGCTGTGCCCTATCCTGCCGCATATAAACGACACTGAGGAAAATCTCCTCGGACTGCTTAACGGCTGCTCCCAGGCCGATGTGCACGGTATTCTGTGCTTTGGCTTCGGTCTTACGCTAAGGGATGGCGACAGGGAGTATTTTTATAAAAAGCTGGACGAACATTTCCCCGGCATGAAGGAGCGTTACATAAGTGAATTTGGAAATGCATACAGCCTTCCAAGCCCAAACGGGAACAAGCTTATGAATATTTTTTCCCGGTTCTGCCAAAAGCATAAAATCATTTATAAAACGGACGAGATATTTAAGTATTTGAATGAATTTGAAGATAAAGCCGAAGGCGGTCAGCTGACGCTGTTTGATTAAAAAAGGATGGTCGACGACCATCCTTTTTTAAAGTATTACTTGAATTTTTGTTCAAAACGCATAAGCATCGCGGCTGTCTGCGCCCTTTCAGCGCCCCCATCGGGTGAGAGCGTGCCGTCCTGCATGCCTGTGATAAGGCCGCATGAGTATGCCCATTCCATAGCCTCAACAGCATATCCGCTGACCAAATAGGCATCGGCAAACCGTCTGATATCAGCTCTGTCAGACACATCTATGCCCTTGAAAGCTGCATATCTGTATAATACCGAAACAAGCTGCTCACGAGTAATCAAATCATCAGGCCCGAAGCCTCCGTTTCCGTAACCGGACACAATGCCATTAGCCGACGCCCATGATACGGCTTCAGTATAATACATATCCTGTGCGACATCACCAAACATAAGCCCCGAAGCTTTCGGCTGACCCTCAAGCCTGTATAGAATTGTGACAATCATGCCCCTTGTAGTTTTAAGGTTCGGTGAGAATAAGGTGCTCGAAGTGCCTGACATAATATTATTATCAAATACATATTTTACAGCGTCATAGTACCAGTCTGAATTGCTCACATCCGTAAACGGTAATATATCCACTTCTTCAGAGTCAGTAAATTCAGCATTAACAGTTACATCAGAGGCCGGCATTATAAATTCAAACCTACCGTCCTGTCCCGTAAGCCTAAGTTCATTTCCCCTGCTGTCCGTAGCTGTAATGGTATCCAGCCTGCTTCCCATATTTGGCTGTACCGTAATCGTTACAATCTTACCTGTCTCCGAAGTCTTACGGTCCGTTTTTACCGTGCCGTTTTGAATATTATCAGCAACAATAATCCTATATGATGACGACTGGTCAAGTGAATAGCTGCTTCCGCCTCCCCTATTGTCACCGCTGCTTTCCTTTACGTCTTTATATGACAATGCGTAAATAGAAAACTGATTGCTTAATACCGTTACCGTTTCATCAGCCCTGTCATTGTC
>CAUHBX010000262.1 GCA_959604475.1 uncultured Eubacteriales bacterium | reverse complement strand
TGTTGTGCCTTCAAACTTGTCGCTTCTATAAAGCTTATTCCAGCGGACTATCTTATCTTTATCAGCGTATACTCCGCCCATATCCCGGAAATTAATTGCCCTATTAAATCTATATCTCTTAATCTGCATTTTTTCTATACCTCGTTAATAATAATTAATATAAGTATATCATAAAATCCAGATGAATAACACACCCTTTACAGGGCAGTTCCCTTCTTGGGAACAAACAGGTTATCCATCGGTACTCCTTCTAATTTAAGAAGTTCTATTTTTTTATCAATTCCTCCAGCATATCCAGTTAAACTTCCGTTTGTGCCCACTACACGGTGGCATGGTATTATAATACTGATTGGGTTATGTCCTACGGCACCGCCGACGGCCTGTGCGGAAACCCGTTTGCCGTCAGATGATTTTTCCAGCTTCTTAGCAATTTCTCCATAAGTGATTACCTCGCCGTACGGAATTTTTAAAAGAATATCCCATACTTTATGTCTGAAATCACTTCCTTTTGGCGCAAGTGGTAGACTAGGTGCCGGATTCTCACCTTTAAAATATTTGCTTAGCCAATTTTCAGCAAGTTGAAATACAGGAAGCTTTTCTCCAAAAATCGGCTCCTCAAGAGTTGATGCATAATATTTCTGTCCCTCCAGCCACAATCCAGTGATATTTTCGCCATCGCTGGCAATAGTTACTGGACCTAAAGGCGAATTATATTCCATTATATATTCTTTCATATCCTCGGCATCTCCCGTTCCAAAAAGTATTTTTATCTGTTCTGCAATTTGTTTTCAGTATATCATGTATAAGCAGTTTTCGACAGCAGTTTTCAAACATTTTTTAACGAAAACAAAAAGAGGAAAACCCATATGGATTTTCCTCTGGAAAACTTATTTTCCGTCTATAGTTGATATACCGATTGTCATTTCCTCCAGCACTTCAAGCTGCATTCTTACTGTATCCAGTGATGTAAACATTGTAGCATTATTCTCTACAGCGCATCTTCTTATTATATAGCCGTCTTCATAGTGCTTTCCTGAAAGAATTGCTCTGGTATTAATGACATAGTTTATTTTTCCGCTTCTTATATCCCTTAGGATATCGTCATTCCCCTCGCAGATTTTACCGTAAACCCTTGTCCTAATTCCTCGTTCCTTAAGATATTCGGCGGTCATTTCAGTAGCTACTATATTAAAACCGAGATTATAAAATCTTTTAACTAACGGGAAAGTCTCGTCCTTGTCCTCGTCTGCAACTGTTACAAGCACAGTACCGTGGTCTGTAAGAGCTATTCCTGATGCCTGAAGCGCATTGTACATTGCTCTTGTGAGCTTTTTGTCATATCCTATTGCCTCTCCTGTCGACTTCATTTCAGGTGAGAGATACGCGTCAAGACCGCTTATCTTTGAGAATGAGAAAGCGGGAGCCTTAACATACCATGTTTCCTTTTCCTTTGCATATGTCTCTGCAAAGCCCTGTTCCTTAAGGCTTACTCCCAATATTACAAGGGTTGCGATATCAGCTAAGAAATAGCCTGTAGCCTTTGAAAGGAAGGGAACTGTCCTTGATGAACGTGGGTTTACTTCGATTACGTATACGTCCTCGTTTTTGTCAACAATAAACTGAATATTATAAAGTCCGACAATTCCTATGCCAAGCCCTAGCTTCTTTGTATATTCAATAATTTTGTCCTTAGCCTTTTGTGATACGCTGAATGTAGGGTAAACACTTATACTGTCACCGGAATGGATACCTGTTCTTTCAACAAGTTCCATAATTCCCGGAATAAATACATCTGTTCCGTCACAGATTGCGTCGACCTCAAGCTCCTTGCCTACAATATATTTATCCACTAGCACAGGCTGGTCCTCGTTTACCTCAACAGCGGTTTTTAGGTACTCCCTTAAATCCTCTTCTTTGGAAACAATCTGCATAGCGCGTCCTCCAAGAACATAGCTTGGACGAACAAGTACGGGGTACCCTATTTCCTCTGCAGCCTTAAATCCGGCCTCAAGACTTGTAACGGCAACTCCCTTTGGCTGTGGGATATTAAGCTCAGTCATTACCTTTTCAAAAGAATCCCTGTTTTCTGCCTTTTCAATTGCCGCACTGTCAGTTCCGATTATCTGTACCCCTCTTTCCATGAGAGGCTCCGCAAGATTTATGGCTGTCTGTCCTCCGAGGCTGGCAATAACCCCAATTGGCTTTTCGAGTTCAACAACATTCATAACGTCTTCAGGTGTAAGCGGCTCAAAATAAAGCTTATCGCTGGTTGTGTAATCGGTCGATACAGTTTCAGGGTTATTATTAATAATTATAGCTTCATAACCGTTATCCTTAATTGTTTTAACAGCGTGAACCGTTGAGTAATCGAATTCCACACCCTGTCCAATACGAATGGGGCCTGAACCCAAGACGACTATTTTCTTCTTCTCACTAACAACGGATTCGTTTTCATCCTCATAGGTTGAGTAGAAGTAAGGGATATAACTGTCAAATTCAGAGGCGCATGTATCAATCATCTTATATACAGGGAACATTTTGTTTGCTTTTCTTATATCATATACATCAGTATCGCTCATATCCCAAAGAATGCCAATATATTTATCGGAAAATCCCATCTTTTTGGCCTTATAAAGTATATCCACATCACCTTTATTGTCTGCCACACAGTTTTCAAAATCAACGATATTTTTAATTTTCTCAAGGAACAGCATGTCTATCTGTGTTGCATTGCATATCATACCCGGGTCAATTCCATCCCTCATAAGCTTCGCTATAGCATAAATTCTGTCATCAGTACCAATTGTTATATATTTTAAAAGTTCTTCTTTTGTCATTTCATCGAACTTTTGCATATATAGATGGCACACACCTGTTTCGAGTGAACGTACAGCCTTAAGTAGGCTTTCCTCTATAGTTCTTCCTATGCTCATAACCTCTCCGGTAGCCTTCATCTGTGTGCTTAGCTTATTTGAAGCCGTAGCAAACTTATCGAACGGGAAACGAGGCATTTTTGTAACAACATAGTCAAGGGCAGGCTCAAAACTTGCCGGTGTGTTTGCAATCTGAATTTCGTCCAGATGCATTCCTACTGCAATTTTTGCCGAAACCCTTGCGATGGGGTATCCGCTGGCCTTTGACGCAAGTGCTGATGAACGCGATACACGTGGATTAACCTCAATCAGATAATATTTAAATGACTCAGGGTCTAGCGCAAACTGTACATTACAGCCACCCTCAATCTTAAGAGCCCTTATTATTTT
>CAUHBX010000261.1 GCA_959604475.1 uncultured Eubacteriales bacterium | reverse complement strand
TAAGGGTGTAGGTCGTTTGCGCGGCGCGAGGGTTCAAATCCCTCCTTCTCCGGTTTAAAGGACGTTCATTATATGAACGTCCTTTTTTATAAATAGTCCTGATTATAATATTTATCCCTATGTTCGAATAAGCTCGTATTTTTTATTACATTAATGCAATTTTATGAGGCATGCCTCATGGAGAGTGTTTTATTATTTCTTTAGAATTTTAAATAAATCTAAAGAAAAGAGTGCGATTTGACATGAGAGAAATTTATAAACAGGCGATGAAAGATGTTATTTCCAAAGACTTTTACAAAACAAGGAGCGAACTGGGACTTACACAAGATAAGATGTCAGAAAAACTAATGCTGTCATGCCGATCCTACATAGATATTGAGCATGGAGCTAGCTTGTGCGGGTCTCTGTCTCTTATGCTGTATTTACTTTACTGCTGTCAGAACCCTATGATGTTTCTTGATGAAATGCGCATTACCTTAGACAAACTGGCATAAGGAATAATTTAAAGCCCTCCGGCATTCCGGAGGGCTGATTTTTACTTGACGGTACTTAAAAATGCTACGGCTTTTCCTACTATTCTTACGTTATTCATTTCCTCCCCTACATAGACAAAGGGCTCATAATTTGTATTTTCGGCAGAAAGAATAATTTTGTTATCATATATATAAACCCTTTTAAGGGTCGTTTCTGCTACATCAGCCATATCGTCTATGAGAACTGCCGCAATTTCGCCATTTTCCACCGAAGGCTGCTTTCGTATAAAAACAATATCTCCGTCATATATTCTGGCGTTAATCATGCTGTCCCCTTTGCACCTGAGACAAAAATCGGCAGTAACGTTTTCGGGAAGAAGAACATCCCGTTCGACATTTTCACCCGCAAGTATCGGCGTTCCGCAGGCTATTGTTCCGATAAGGGGGACTCTGCGGGAAGCACTGTAGGGGAGAGGCATAATGTTAGTAATTCTTGTATAATCAATTATATTTTTATCTTCATCCCAGCCTATAAGATATGAGGGTGTTGTGTTTAAAGCCTCAGCAAATATCTTTATTTTTGACTGGGGCAGGCCTCTTCCGTCACTTTCTATTTTATTAATTGAGGACCTGGACTTGTATCCCGTTTTTTTAGCCAGCTCCTCCTGAGTCATATTTAATTCTTCCCTTTTTTGTCGGATTCTTTGACCGATATTCATTTGAAGCACCTCCTATTATTTATATTAAATCATATTGTAGGCGTTTTTGCAACGTATTTTTCAAAAATCTAAAGCGAGGTTGACAAAAAGCCAACTAAAGAATATACTTGAGTTGTAGACAAAAAGCCAACATATATAACAGATAGGAGTGATTGTATGCCGAGCGGCAGTTATATTCAGGCAGATGTATTGTGCCCTTTTTACATAACGGATACGTGCAGACCAATAACAATAAAATGTGAAGGAATTTCTGATAATAATAATCTAACTCTAACATTTAGGCTCAAAGATGATAAAATAAGCTATATGAGAAAATTCTGTACCAACTGTTATAAAAACTGTTATTTATACAAAATAATTTATGATAAATATAGTGAGTGCATATTTTGAAGTGTACAAACGATATGTTACTCAATCAAAAATGTCTTAAATAAGACAGTATAAAAATCTGATTAACATTATAGCTAAATGTGAGGATATTCTCATTATGAAAGATTGCTAATTTAAATGTCGAAAAAAGCAGAATACTATATGGTTCTACTTTTATAATTTTTAAAAAAGTTTAGATTAAGTGTGCAGTTTATATTTACCTACAAAATATATAGGTTTAATTTGTATATTTTATATATGTATTATAATTCAATTTTTAGGTATACTGCAAAAATTGATTTTTATGATTTTGAATTTATGTGTGTAAAAGATATTTTAAATTGAGTTTTATAAATGCTTCATAAAAAATTAATGTTAAAACATACTATAATTGTAGAATGCTGATACATTGTTTTTATTTTAGAACTTTATTGGTTGTTTTATGGTTGCGAAGGTGCCTTCGTTGAAATTTAAATGATTTTGAAATAAAATCAATCGTATCAGAAGAGATTTAAATTAAAAAATCCGTTTTCGAAGTTTTATATCGGTTTATTTGAACAGCGGAAAAGCCGGCGGTCTTTTCTGTATAAATTTCTAAAATGGAGAGGGTATTATGTGCTTTGGTTATATCGGCTACGCGGAAAATATATTTTCTGATGAAATCGGTTCTTACAGTTCATATGGAATACAGTGCCTTGATACTGAGCAAGGGGAAAACGGCTCTATATTAGCCGAATTAAGCGACGTATCAAAAGATTACAGCTTTGTTAAATAGGCTACAGGCAGATTTACAGAGTTCCAACTGAACCCCGAGCATATCGAGGATGCCATTGAAAACGCCTATATAGAGTATTACGAAATTCTTTGATATTAATTAAAGGTATTACGATAAGGTTTAGCTTTAAATATCCCAGAAAGGCTCTGACAACTATTTTGGATATGGGCATATTTCAACTGCCGGAGAAATATACAGCCTAAAGCTAATAGGTAAACAAATGCGTTTATATTATTGAATGGAGGCGCTTAAATTGCGTTACAATTACGCTGTCTGTAAGGACAGCCTGTTTTCTGATGAAATGGGGTATTACGAATCTTACGGAATTCAATGCTGCAACAATGGCAGTGAGAAAGTTCTCATAACCATAAGCGACATTTCTTGCGATTACAATCTTGTTAATGAATTAGCTGATGATTTCACCGCGTATCAGCTAAATCCGATACATATCTATGAGGCTGTTGAAAATGCAGCCTTCGTTTGATAAGGCTTAATAGAACAGAGGATACTAGAACATAATCAAGCGGCGCTTTTGATGATTTGAGCCGCTTGATTATATTTTTTACATGCACAGATTATTCAGTTCGCTTAAAGAAAGCATTCTGTAGACCATACCGCCGTATCTCTCCATAAACTCAGGAAGGGACTGGGAGGAATAAGCTGTTACAGCGCTGACTTCTTTAAGCTGCTCCATACAGTCGCTTATATCGTTTATAAGGGACTCGTTTAGGATGCTGTAAAACTGGGGTCCGAAATTTGAATGAAATCTTTTTATATTTTTCATAAACAGCTTTTTATGATTGTTAAACAGCGAAAAATTAATAAGCTGCTGTGAATATTGTATTTTTTCCTCGTCTATAACATAGAAATTTAAATTTTCATTTTTAGAGCATATTTCAAGAACGTGGTCAATATGCGCCTTTCTTTCCTCAACTGACA
>CAUHBX010000260.1 GCA_959604475.1 uncultured Eubacteriales bacterium | reverse complement strand
TATTCTATATTATTTAACAGAGTTTTTAAATAGTAATAATAAATAAAGATTAATGAACAGAATTGTAGGAATAAAATATATTTGTTCCTATATAAATACAATAAAATATAAATGAAAATTAATGCTTTAACTAATTAAATACATGAAATTTATATCAATTATAAGTACAAAATAATGAACTTTACATATCAAAGCAACTATGTTAAATTGGAATTGTGTTGAGTGGTATTTTAAATAACCAGCAGGAGGTTGAGAATATGGCAAAAAGAAAGACTATTACTGATTTAGTAAAGATGAAGGAAAACGGTGAAATAGTATCATGGATGGTTCTGTATGATTCACCGTTCGCATCCTATGCCGAGGCCGCGGGTATGGATATGATACTTGTAGGCGACTCCATGGGAATGATTGTATACGGCTACGACGATACAATCCCTGTTACAATGGATATGGAAATAGCACATTGCCAGGCTGTCAGAAGGGGTGCTCCTAATACGTATATTGTCGGGGATATGCCGTTCGGTTCATATCAGGCAAGCGTTGAGGACGCAGTGAATAACGCCGTACGCTTCTACAAAGAAGGGAATGTAGACGCAATAAAGCTTGAGGGCGGTGTTTCTGTAGCTCCGCAGATTAAGGCAATTGCCCAGTCGGGAATGGTTGTTATAGGGCACATAGGGCTTACACCCCAGTCGTCGGCAGCTATGGGAGGCTTTAAGGCGCAGGGACGTACGACAGACAGCGCCAGGGCCGTTATTGAAGACGCCATCGCAGTTTATGAGGCTGGCGCCAGAATACTGCTTATTGAGGGCGTACCGGAAGAAACCGCAAAATTTATACATGACCTTCTTCCAATCCCCGTTTACGGTATAGGTGCGGGAGCAGGGCTTGACGGACAGGTGCTTGTAATCGGAGACCTTCTTGGCATGTTTACAGGCTTCACCCCTAGGTTTGCTAAGAAATATGCGGATATTGCGGGAGTGGCTACAAATGCTATTGCTGATTATGTTAAGGAAGTAAAGGAGGGAAGTTTCCCGGCGGCTGAACATAAATATAAAATCAGCGGGGACCCCGAAGAATTTGAGAAGCTTTTTAATGAATACAAAGAAAAATTTAAAGCCTGAAGGCTGATAAAAGAATAAATGCAAATACATATTGCGGAAAGGAAACGTCATGAAGGAAATTGGCTTGAAAGATAAACTGAAAGGTGAAAAACTTAGCAGCCCCAAAACATTGACGGGAGTGGCAATGCTTGTTGCATTGTACACCATATTATCGTTTTTTACACTTAATTTAAGCACTACATGGGAAATCAGCTTTGCATATCTTGCATTGGGGGTATGCGGAATGCTTTACGGACCCGTTATCGGCGGAATGGCAGGTGCGGTTGGGGATGTTCTTGGATTTTTTGTAAGCCCCAATGGAGGTTTTTTCCCCGGCTTTACTTTAAGTGCGTTTATAATGGGATTTATTTACGGATGGATTTTATATAATAAACCAGTGTCCTTAAAACGTATAATGGCTGCTGTTCTTATTGTTATGATTGTATGCAACCTTGTACTTACTCCCATATGGCTTAATATGATGTACGGAACAAGCCTAATAGCCGTTCCGAGAATAATTAGAAATGCAATTATGTATCCGGTTCACACTGCTCTTCTTTACGGAGTATTGAAGGGTGTGCGCAGCTTTAAAAAGGCTACTGCATGATTATAAATCTGCCCTGCAGGCTCTTGCCTTCGGGGCTGTTGTATTTGAATAACAAAAATTATATCATAAGGAGAGTTTAATAATGGCATCATATAAAAGCGATATCGAAATAGCACAGGAAACTCAATTAATGCCAATAGAAAGCATTGCAGCTAGGCTTGACCTAACAAGGGATGACATAGAACTTTACGGTAATTATAAAGCAAAAATCGATTATACAAAATTCAAGGACAAAAAAGAAAAGGCAAAACTTGTTCTTGTAACGGCCATTACACCAACCCCTGCG
This sequence comes from uncultured Eubacteriales bacterium, assembly GCA_959604475.1. Lineage (GTDB taxonomy): Bacteria > Bacillota > Clostridia > Lachnospirales > Anaerotignaceae > Metalachnospira. The sequence continues at coordinate 1,280 of CAUHBX010000260.1, read as the reverse complement.
GGAGAGGGAAAAACAACGACAGTAGTAGGGCTTGGCGACGCCCTTAACAGAATTGGAAAAAATACAATAATTGCGCTCAGGGAGCCGTCTCTAGGTCCTGTATTCGGCGTAAAGGGCGGAGCGGCCGGCGGCGGATATGCCCAGGTTGTTCCTATGGAAGATATAAACCTGCATTTTACAGGCGATTTCCATGCTATCGGCGCGGCAAATAATCTGCTGGCTGCTATGATAGACAATCATATTTTTCAGGGTAATGCTCTAGGTATTGATGTCAGAAAAATCACTTGGAAACGCTGTGTGGATATGAATGACAGGCAGCTTAGAAATATTGTCTGCGGTATCGGCGGAAAAGTAAACGGTATGCCGCGTGAGGATGGCTTTGATATAACGGTTGCATCGGAGATAATGGCTATTCTCTGCCTTTCAAAGGATATTACAGACCTTAAGGAGAGGCTTTCAAGGATTATAATCGGATATACAAGAGACGACAAGCCGGTAACGGCAGGACAGCTTAAAGCACAGGGCGCAATGGCAGCCCTCCTTAAAGACGCCATAAAGCCTAATCTTGTACAGACGCTGGAGCATAATCCCGCTATCGTTCACGGAGGCCCCTTTGCGAATATTGCACATGGCTGCAACAGTATTACAGCTACAAAAATTGCACTTAAGCTGGGTGAATACGTCGTTACCGAGGCAGGCTTCGGTGCGGATTTGGGAGCTGAAAAATTCCTTGATATTAAATGCCGTAAGGCTGGGATAAAACCTGACGCAGTGGTAATTGTTGCAACTGTAAAGGCCCTTAAAATGCATGGAGGCGTTCCGAAGACAGAGCTTGGCCCCAAAAATCTTGAAGCGCTTGAAAGGGGACTTCCTAACCTGCTCAAGCATATAGAAAACATCACTAAAGGCTTTGGCCTTCCTGCTGTTGTTGCCATTAACAGGTTCCCTACCGATGATGAAGAGGAGCTTAAACTTATTGAGACTAAGTGCAAGGCACTTGGTGTAAACGTAGCCCTTTCTGAGGTATGGGCAAGGGGAGGAGCAGGCGGAGAAGAGCTTGCTAAAGAGGTTGTACGTCTTGCTGAGGAAGGCACAAATGATTTCAGATTTACCTATGAAGATGATATGACAATAGAGGAAAAGATAAACGCCATTGTAACAAAGGTTTATGGCGGAGACGGCGTTGACTTTACCCCTGCGGCAAGAAAGGAAATGGAAAAGCTGGAAAACCTCGGTTTTGGCGGTTATCCTGTCTGTATGGCTAAAACTCAGTATTCACT
>CAUHBX010000259.1 GCA_959604475.1 uncultured Eubacteriales bacterium | reverse complement strand
AGCCATGAAGGTGTATGACGGGTCTGCTCTTTGGAATTAATAGTTTATAAATATCAACAAACGCTTATATATTACCGCTTGGCGGCATATTTGGGGTAAATTTATTTCGTGGATGGGAGAACGGGTAACACTATGAAGAAAACTGAAAATAATACAGGGGGAAAATGGGAAATTTCATTTGACTCAATTACTGGCTACAGCGTTTTATTCTGTATACTGGTTTTGATTATCGTACTTACAGGAGGCTTTTTTATTACTGTAAGCCAAATGAAGGTAGATGCGAAAACGTCTTTGGTTGCCAGCCATGCGCAAACATCACAGAGGGTTTCGGGAGCAGTTAATTTTCTTGAGTCAATGGCAAGCCTTCCGGAGTTTTATGACCCGGATATCCAGCCGATTGAAAAGGTAAAAAAACTGGATCAATTAAGCCCTTATTTTGGATATATGATGATTTGCTATGTGGATTCTGATATCATAGTCTATTCCGACGGCTCTGAGCCCGCAAGCCTTGCCAGCCGGGACTATATGCAAAGGCTGTTTTCAACCGGACAGCTCCAGGTGACAGACAGTTTCGCCGCAGGTGCGGATGGCGTTACATTAAACTATACCGTGGCAGTTCCACTGAAGGACAAGGCCGGTACTATTACTGGATGCCTGTTCTGTGCGATTTATTTTGACGAGATTGTACAAATTTTAGGGCAGTCCGCGGGTGCAAGCGGTTCTGAGGTAACATTAATTGGCACGAAAGGCCAGATTATGTCCTCTACAGCAGGATTTCCTTACGGAGATCAAATAATGAACATACTTAGGAACGATACTTTGTTTGGAGTTACAGCGGACAAATTGGAGGAAAAACTTTTGGCTGCCATGCCGGGAGATTTCTGGAGCTTAAGGAACGGAAGCCTTTATTATACTGTATATCAGAGAGTAGATAATACAAACTGGGATATTATCTGTTCGGTTAACTTTTGGACATCATTTAAGGACACACTTCCATCTCTGCTGCTCGTCCTTGTCTTGACGGTCTTGACATGTATTGGTTTGCTGTGGTTTATACGCCGTTATATTTCTAAACAAATGCAAGTAGTTGATATGCTTGTCCATTCGATAGAGGAACTGGAAAAGAAAATTTATCAGAACGAACGTCCGGACGATGTGGATTTTCAGGAGGTGCTGCGTTTGACGAGCGATGGTTTGTCCGACAACCTTACAGGCGTTGTTACACGTTCGGTATTTCTAAACAAAGCTGATTCACTTTTGAAAAAGGTTGACCCAAAGCTAATTCATGCACTGTGCTTCGTTGATATGGATAATTTGAAATATGTAAACGATAGCTGCGGACACGCAGGGGGAGATATCGCGCTTAAAAGCATAGGATACATTCTGCGGGAATATGAGAAAAAATATGATGGTATTGTAGGCCGGTATGGCGGAGACGAATTTGTTTTGCTGTTGACAAATCTAAATGATGAGAAGGAATTGAAAAGCGTGTTGGATGAGCTTGTTCTTCGCTTTAAGACTGACGTTCAGTCAGGAAGCCAGAGCATTTCAGTACAGTGCAGCATCGGTGTGGCGATTTACCATCCTGGATATGAGGTGGAACAGATGATAGCCGATGCCGATGAGTCTCTTTATCACGTTAAACAGAACGGGAAAGGGTATTATTATATTCATAAGAATTGAGGGCCATATGAGTAAGGGTGTTTTTCAACGGCGGTCGACATGTTTTATATTAGTGTTGTTAATTCTCATGTCGGCGGCTGTGTCAGGGGTTGCCCTGCGTCGTAAATTAATAGAAATGCGCCAAAAGGAAGCAGAAAATATACTGTTTTATTATAGTGAAAAAATTATGCTTCAGCTACAGGGAACAATGAATGAAGCTAATGCTTTGGCACGGACGGCTTATACCATGGAAAAAGAAGAAGCTGATATGTCGGAGTGGGTTAAGTATGCAGCAAGACCATTACTTGAGAGGGACGAGGTCAGTATGGTTTGCCTGTTTGAGGGGGATACCTTATTCAGTATTCTGCCGGAAGACAGGTTTGTCAACCTTGCTGGAAAGGACTTGAGGGACTTTTATTACATATACACCTTGACCAAGGTCGTTAAGGAGCTTGTGGTAGAGGGGCCAATAATAATGGACAGTGACCCGGAGCGTCAAGAGGTGTTTTTATTTTTGCAGCCAATTTTGGACGAAAGTGACTATTTAGGCCAGGTTGCAGTGGCGCTGGATTCGGACTATGTTTTGGGACAGCTTGCACTTGAGCACTTATATGACTTAGACTACGATTATGAGCTGTGGAGGGTAGAGCCTCAGAATGGGAATAAAGAGGTGATTGCCAGCTCGCGTCCTGATGTAGATTTCTCCCAGGCGCAAAAAGCCGTATTCTATCTTCCTTCCCAATGGACGCTCAGTATCCAGCCGTCTTCCGGGATGATTAGTCCAGCGCAGAGGGGCGGCATAATACTGCTTTGCACATTGCAAACGGCAGTACTGCTTGCATTAGCTTACCTGCTATACAAAAGCGTGTATCAAAAACGTTTGCTGAAAAAAGCAGATTATTTAGACAAGAATACCGGACTTTATAACCGAAAGGGATTTACATCAGCGCTGGATAAATGGTTAAGCGATGCGGAATGTACAATCACTTTATTTTTCTTTTCAATCGAGGGATACACACAAGCTGCCAGAATGCTTGACAGTGAAGAGGCGGAGGCGTTTGTAACAAGAATTCCTGAAAGGATAGATGAATATATTCACAGCCCGTATATTGCAGGCAGGCTGGATGCTGAAAGCTATATTATAGCTCTGCATGAAGATATGGATGAACAGCACCGAGAGGACTTTGCAAAAGGCCTGTCGCTTGAGTTTCTATTAAAAGCACAGATTGACGGCAAAAGAAGGTTTTTAATGGCACATTACTACTATGATGTATGCCGTCCGGAAAGCAATGCCGAGGATGAGATTTCAAAGCTTATTCATGCATATTATAACCGGGTGTCTGAGGAATCTCCTGTTAACATGATGACGGAAAAACTTTGTCAGCTCATTTCCGGAAAAAATGATGTGGTATTCGATGAATACACAGATGTTGGGATGATGGAGCTTTCAAAAACATTTAATAGATACCGTAAACAGGTTGAGCAGATAGCCTATTCAGACCCAGTTTTTGATGTTGGGAACCGGCCCAAATTACTTAGAGATACGAATATGCTAATCTCATATGACAAAAGAAGGCAGTTTAGCCTTTACTGTGTGGATATTTGTGATTTCAGCCA
>CAUHBX010000258.1 GCA_959604475.1 uncultured Eubacteriales bacterium | reverse complement strand
TAAAGGAAAGACAGCTGTTGTAACAGGAGCTGCCAAAGGTATAGGGAGAGCCATAGCACAGGGATTTGCCGCTGAAGGTTGTAATATTGTTCTTAATTACAGAAGTACAGTGGATGAAGAAACAATAAATAATATAAAAGCCTATGGTGTAGAGTGCCTCGCATATAAGGCCGATGTAAGCAGATTTGAAGAAGCGGAGGCATTAATAAAAGCGGCCAAAGATACATTTGGCAATATAGAGGTGCTTGTTAATAATGCAGGAATAACAAGAGATATGCTTGCAATGAGAATGAGCGAAGCCGAATTTGATGACGTTATCGCCACAAATCTTAAGGGAGCATTTAATACAATTCGATTTGCCTCAAATATAATGCTTAAGCAGAGGTCCGGCACTATTATTAACATGTCCTCTGTAGTGGGACTTATGGGAAATGCAGGTCAGGCTAACTATGCGGCTTCAAAAGCCGGTTTAATAGGGTTAACAAAATCAGTAGCCAGGGAATTGGCGGCAAGAGGAATTACTGCCAATGCCATTGCGCCTGGATTTATAGAAACCGATATGACAGATGTTTTAAAGGATGATATAAAAAAACAGATGATGAATTCCATACCGTTAAGAAGGTTTGGCAAAGCTGAAGAGGTGGCGCAGACTGCTGTATTTTTAGCCAAAAACAGATATATAACCGGCCAGGTATTTAATGTAGACGGCGGAATGGTAATGAACTAGGAGGTCTTTATGGAAAGAAGATGCGTTATAACAGGCATGGGTGCCATTACTCCTGTTGGGAACGACATAGAAAGCACATGGGAAAATATCAAAAGGGGTGTAAGCGGAATAGGTTATATCACTAAATTTGATACAACCGACTTCAAGGTTAAAATAGCAGGAGAAATTAAAAATTTCGATTATGATAAATATGTTGAAAAAAAAGATTTAAAAAGAAACGATATGTTTTCTATTTTGGGCATTGCCGCAGCACAGCAGGCGTTTGAAATGGCTGGTCTTGATAAGGATAAAATAGACGACCCGGAACGTTTAGGCTGTATTGTCGGTAGTGGCATAGGAGGCTTTGAAACCCTTGAGACCCAGATTACAAGGGTACATGATAAGGGGCCGGGTAAGATTTCTCCTCTTTTTATACCAATGAGTATAGTGAACATGGTGGCAGGAAACATATCTCTAAAATTCGGAGCGAAGGGCGTTTGCCAGTCAGTGGTTACAGCATGCGCATCAGGAGCAAATAATATAGGCGAGGCATTCAGATATATTAAGCATGGATATGCTGATATGTGTTTTGCCGGAGGAAGCGAGTATGCTATAACAAGAACCGGAGTTGCAGGATTTACAAACCTTACAGCTCTTACCACATGTGAGAATCCTGAGACTGCCTGCAAGCCTTTTGATAAAAACAGGAGCGGTTTTGTTTTAAGTGACGGCGCTGGTATAGTTATGCTTGAAGAACTGGAGCATGCAAAAAAAAGAGGGGCAAAAATATATGCCGAGCTTGTCGGATATGGAGCAACCGGAGACGCATATCATATTACAGCGCCATGTGAGGACGGCGACGGAGCCGCAAGAGCTATGAAGCTGGCAATGAACGAGGCTGGCATAAAGCCGGAAGATGTCGGATATATAAACGCGCATGGCACAAGCACCCATGCTAATGACAGCGCGGAAACGAAGGCTGTTAAGAAGGCTATGGGAGAATACGCATACAAAATTCCCGTAAGCTCAACAAAATCTATGACAGGACATATGCTGGGAGCCGCGGGAGCCGTTGAAGCAATTATTTGTGCCAAATCACTTGAAGAAGGCTTTATACCGCCGACTATAAATTATGGTGAAAAGGACGAAGAGTGCGACCTTGATTATGTGCCTAATATAGGACGAAAATCCGACATAAAATATGCTCTTTCAAATTCTCTTGGCTTTGGAGGACATAATGCGGTTCTCTGCCTTAAAAAATGGGAGGGCAAATAATGGACTTTGAACAGATTAAGGAACTGATTAAAATCGTTAATGACTCAGACTTGAAAAGTTTCAGTCTGAATATTGACGGAGCAAATATATGTATGAGCAAAAATGACGGTATGTATAGTGAAAATATACCTGTCATGGAAAATAGGACATTGTCGGTTTCTGAGGCAACGGCTGAGCCTGCGCAGCAGACGGTAGAGTCAAGAAATGAGATTAAAGGCGGAAATATTATTTATTCTCCAATTGTAGGAACATTTTATTCAAGCGCGAAGCCTTCAAGTCCTGCTATGAAGTCAAAGGGCGATAAGGTTAAAAAGGGAGAAGCTGTATGTATTATTGAGGCAATGAAAATAATGAACGAGATAACAAGCGAATTTGACGGAATTGTTGACGAGGTTTTTGTGGAAAATGAGCAGATAGTTGAGTTCGGACAGCCCTTGTTCAGGATAATTTAAGGAGCTAATTCATTATGATGGATATAAATGAAATTATGAGTATAATACCTCACAGGCCTCCATTTCTTCTTATAGACAGGATTGAAGAGATTATTGAAGGTGAGAAAATAGTAGCCATTAAAAACGTGACTATGAATGAGCCGTTTTTTGTAGGGCACTATCCGGGTGAACCTGTAATGCCAGGAGTGCTTATTGTTGAAGCAATGGCCCAGGCAGGAGCCGTTGCTATACTCAGCATGACGGAATTTAAAGGGAAAACCCCTTATTTTGGAGCTATAGATAAAGCAAAGTTCAGAAAAAAAGTTGTTCCGGGTGATACTTTAAGACTTGAAGTGACGTTTACTAAGCTGAGAGGCAACGCCGGCATTGGAAAAGGTGTTGCGTATGTGGATGGGAAAAAAGCTGCAGAAGCGGAGCTTACTTTTATGATAGGTTAAGAAGTCCATACCATAAAATTAAAGGGAGGACAGTAAATGTTTAACAAGGTACTTATCGCCAACAGAGGCGAAATAGCCGTACGTATAATAAGAGCATGCAGAGAGCTTGGAATAGCAACTGTCGCCGTATTTTCAGAGCCCGACAGAGAGGCGCTGCATACTCAGCTTGCTGATGAGGCCATCTGTATAGGACCGGCAAGGGCGGCAGACAGCTATCTGAATATGCAGAATATAATCAGCGCTGCGGTTCTTACAAAATCTCAGGCAATACATCCTGGCTATGGATTTCTATCTGAAAACAGTACATTTGCGGCCATGTGCAAAGAATGTAATATAAAATTTATTGGACCGGAACCGGAAACAATTGACGCAATGGGAAATAAATCAAATGCCAGGGAGCTAATGATTAA
>CAUHBX010000257.1 GCA_959604475.1 uncultured Eubacteriales bacterium | reverse complement strand
TTATCGGAAATAGCCAAGTTTACTTCTATCTGGCGTTTTATAATTGGTTCAATATCTTCAATTTTAACTTCATCTGCAAAGGAAAGAATATCCTTTACATTTAATCTGCTTTTATCAACTGACTTTTTACTATCAAAAGTATCCTCTTTTGAATAAATAATTTTACTGTTTTTCTCAATTCGTACAATGTTTGTATGATAAGACTTAATCTCAACCAAAGCCGTATCGGTTCCGGCTTTTGCTTCTGCTATAATATCCAGATTTTCTTCTCCGTCTAATATTCCACAGCTGCAATAGCTTTCGGAAACAAGTTCCTTTGTTTTTTCTATATCATCCTTAGTTACAGAATTGAGAACCTCGAGCTTTTTATCTGCATCTCCGCCTACTACGCCTAACACCGCAGCTACGTCAATTCCTTTAAGGCCTCCTGAATTTGGTACAGTAACACCTTTTACATTCTTAATAATGTTACCGCTGCAGGCAATATGAATTGATTCAGGCATACATCCAAGTATTTCACGGACTTTCGCCGCTGCATATGCTATCGCAATAGGCTCAGTACAGCCCAGCGCCGGTATAAGCTCGCTCGAGAGAATTTCTAGATAATTCTCATAGAGACTTCTGTCCACAAAGAACCCCTCCTAACAATAGCACTTATAGATTGCTTCGAAAATAAGTTTCCCAACAACCGAACCTCCGTCAAGAGTTCCTATGCTCTTTTCAGCATAATAGGCAGCTCTGCCATGTACAGAACGCATATTCTTTGTATTTTCACTTCCCTGTGCTGCGGCTTCAGCTGCTGCTTTTAATGCAGAAACCTTGTCTCCGCCTGCATTGGCCTTTAAGGCTTCAATTGCGGGATATAGCGCATCAAGGATAGTTTTTTCTCCCGGTTTGGAATTGGCTTTCTCCATAATTTTATTTAAACCGGCTTCAAGAGCAGAAGCGCATTCTACAAGGTCTGCCTCTTCCTTTCCCTTAAGGGCCTTTGCCATTCCCATAAAACCAAATGATGTTATTGTGCCAAGAGACGAAGGAGCAGCCTCATTAAATACAGAGGAACATTTCATAAGCAGTTTCCCTAAATCACGCTCGTCTGTCTCATCAACGTAATCTTTAACAGCTTTATAGCCTGAAGCCATTGAAATTCCTAAGTCACCGTCTCCGTTCTGCTGGTCAAGTGACACAAGATAGTCCTTGTTTTCAGCCATAATATCGCTGATGCCTGTTATAATCTTTTTAAAAGAGTCGTAGTTCATATATTTCCTCCTACCTCTTATTTAAATTTGTATAGAAAGGTGAAGCCGCAGGGCTGACAAGCAGTTCCTTAAGTTCTTCATCAAGTTTAAACAAAGTAAGTGAAAGCCCTGACATCTCCATTGATGTTGCGTATTCGCCGATATGAGGCATAACTACCTTTACACCCTTATCCTTAAGAAGCATATGAACTTTGCGGTATACAATAAGAAGCTCTTCCAAAGGAGTTGCCCCGAGTCCATTAATGAGAACTGAAACCTCATCGCCCACATTTAAAGGCATTTCCTCTGTAATCTTATTAAATGTAAGCTCAGCTATTTCGTCAGCTGTCATCATTTCCCTTATTTCAATACCAGGTTCTCCATGAATTCCCATACCAATCTCAATCTTGTCCTCATCAATTGAGAAAGTAGGCTTGCCTACCTCAGGAACTATACATGGGCTTGTAGCTACACCCATAGTCTTAATATTTGAAAGAGCTTTTTCTGTAACAGATACAACCTCTTCAAGAGACATCATCTTTTCAGCCGCCGCTCCAGCAATCTTAAAAGCATATAGCAATCCGGCTACGCCTCGGCGTTTGTCAGCATTTTCTACGGGGCTTGACGCCACGTCATCATATACTCTTACCTGGGCAGTTTTCACATCATCAAAATCAACGGTTTCGCAAGCCATTTCAAAATTCATTTTATCTCCGCCGTAATTTCCATAGAGACAAAGGACTCCGCTGCCGTAGTCACATGCTTTAATCATATCTGCCATTTTCTGTGCTGAAGGAGATGCGAAAACATTTCCTACTGCACATCCGTCGATAAGGCCCTGTCCAACATATCCTAAGAACGTAGGAAGATGTCCGCTGCCTCCGGCTGTAACAATACCTACCTTACCTTTTTTTACAGGCTGATTAGTTAAAAGAATTCTTTTATCATCGTTGAGTAATTTTACTTTGTCACCATAGGCAAGTATGATACCTTCCATAGTTTCGTCTACAAAATTTTCAGGTTTATTAATTATTTTTTTCATGGCTTACCTCCCCTTGATATTTGCTTAACAGCATAACATATTTATGTAGGTTTATTTTTTCTTTCTGAAATTAACCTCACAAATAGGGTCACCCTTAGCTATTGTTTTACCAAGTTCAAAGTCATAACCCATTGCTTTAGCTATATTTCTGTCTCCATCCATTGCGATATCGCAAAGCTTAGCACATGTTTCGTCATCAAACCCCAGTTTCTGCCAAGCTGCGAGGAGTGGACAGTAATGGAATTCAATTTCAAGGTTCTCAGCATCGTTCTTAACTACATCCATTTCAAATGTCTTAAGTCCAAGTTCAGGAAGGAATGCTTTAGCAAAGCTGCATACCTCTTCAGGTTTTTCTGTTGAATCAAGATATCCTGCACCGTGGAATGCGCCTGTTTTGGCAACAGCATCTCTTATTACGCCTTCAATAGGAAGACCTGCCTTAATTCCCTCTACATATGTAAGTCCAGTCCAGGTTGCTCTGTGCTCAATGGCGTTTCTGTTAATATTTACTTTTTCCTCATTAATTTTAGCTTCATTCTTAATCTTTGACATTATTATATCCTCCTTAAAAATTTATATTATTCGACATCTTTTTTGTCGAATCTAATCTGGCAAACATCGTGTCCTTGGGCAATTGTTTTGCCAAGGGTAAATTTAAATGCGCTGAAAGTATCGCCGATTGCCCTGTCACCTTCCATCGCTATTTCACATAATATCGGCATTTCCTCAGGGGTTCTGCCCTGCTTAATCCATTCAGCTACATATGGACAGTAATGGAAATCTATATAGAGCTTATTTTCATCGCTTGCAACTGTTTCCATCTCATATATGTCTGTGTGGTGCCCAGTTCCGAAATGCTTTGAAAATTCGACCATATCTGTAGGGTCCTTCATTTCAGCATACATTTCCTTACCAAGATCCTCTCCATATTTATAAATAGCATCCCTCGCAAAGCTGTCGTCAGTTAAACCTCTTTTTTTAGCCTCGTCTATCATATAGCTAATTGTTGAA
>CAUHBX010000256.1 GCA_959604475.1 uncultured Eubacteriales bacterium | reverse complement strand
TTACTTATTTCTAATTATTAAAGCAAATACTGTGCCAAGTTTTTATAAATAGTTAAAAACCAGGATATTCTTTTTAAAATCTCAATTTTTGTCTCTAATAATCTACATCATGTATAATAGCAGCTATATCTTATACAATAAAAGACTCAATAATATTGTTTTAAAAACCAGCGAAATATAATTTGCATAAAAAAATAGACACAATGTGTCTATTTTATAATACATGTATATTAATTTATACAAAACGTTTAAATGCCTATCCTTCTATACTTAGTCCCGTTCTTCTCAAGCTTTTTATATAAGGCAGAGCGATGTATTCCAAGTTTTTTAGCTGCCTCAGTCATAACTCCGCCGCATTCCTTTATGACAGAATCTATATATTCCATTTCATACTTGTTCATTACCTCTTTCAGCGGTCCAATATATCCGGTAAATACAGGACGTTTTCCATTGTCGGAAACAACAGGCTCACTGTTTCTTTTTATAGGGGCAGTACGGGTGTTCATAACAAAGCTTATATTTCCCTCTGTAATCACATATCTCTCTATTTCATTTCTAAGCTCCCTTATGTTTCCAGGCCATAAGTAATTTTTAAAACTGCTAATGACCTCATCAGACAATTCCACATTTCTTCCGTACTTTCTGTTATATTCATTCAGAAAATGCTCGCTTAAAGCCTCTATATCCTCCGGCCTGTCCCTGAGCGGCGGTATAGTAACAGGTATAACATTAAGTCTGTAATAAAGGTCCTCCCTGAATTTATTTTCCTCGACCATTTTCTTTAAATCCCTGTTTGTAGCACCTATAATACGCACGTCTGTATTAATTGTTTTGCTGCTTCCTATCCGTTTTACCTCACCGCTTTCCAATACCCTTAAAAGCTTTGCCTGCAAAGACAGCGGCATTTCCCCCAATTCGTCAAGGAAAATAGTTCCATTATTGGCCATTTCAAAAAGCCCTGCTTTCCCTTCCCTGTTGGCTCCTGTAAACGCACCTCTTTCATATCCAAAAAATTCAGCCTCCATCAGTTCGGCCGGTATAGCAGCGCAGTTTATAGGTATAAACGGCTTACCGCATCTCAAACTGTTCTGATGAACAAAATTCGCCAAGACCTCTTTTCCCGTTCCGCTCTCGCCATATATCATTACAGTTGAGTCTGTAGGCGCAATATTCAGCAATATTTTAAAAAGATTATCCATTGACTCACTGGCCGAAACGATATTCTGGCAGGCCATTCTCTCCTGAAGATATGTAAGTGTCTGCTGTATATGCCTGTTTTTTTGTTTTTCATGCTCAATTTCCTGCATTATATCCTTAAGCATCGCCAAATCCTGTGAATATACCACTACTCTGCTGACATTTCCCTCTTCGTCAAGGATTGGGTTGGCACAGCATATTATATTTAATCCCGTTTTTGTGTTATAGCGTGAAATTGTATTCTTTTTTGTTTCAAGGGCTTCCATGGCCACACTTTTGTCGTAATAGCCGTTCTCCTGCATTTCATAGCAGGTAGAGCCTATAAGCTGCTCAACTGTAAGCCCCAAAGATTGGGCCGCGCTTTTATTTACGTACAGCAAAACGCCATTTCCGTCAATCACAAAAACATTTCCATAATAATAATTAAGCAGTTCTTTTAATTCCTCGCCGTCAAAGTCGCCGATTGTTATCTTGCTCATATAAACGCCTCCCAACAAGTATCGCCGTTCTCTTTGTATCTTTGTAATGTCATTTATACTTTTAAAATTTCGGCAGGAAATTCCTGCCGAAACAATTAAGCTCCTATTTTAAATTGTCTTGCGTAATTAAATAAATACTGCTGTGCGTATCCGGCAAACTCTCCAAAGCACTCCTCTGCCTTTTCGTGTATTTCCTTTACGCTTGCTTCCCTTCCGCCGAAATAAAGCTCGCTCATTATCCTCTTTACCCATACGTCGGTAGGGAAGGTTTCACATCTTCCAAAGGAGAACATCATCGTACAGTCCGCAACCTTAGGACCAACTCCCTTTATTGACATCAACATTTCACGAAGCTCATCCGTATCCATATTATCAGACTGCAGATTTATTTCTCCGTGAATAACCTTATAAACCGCATCCATTATGTATTTCGCCCTAAAGCCGGTTCTGCATTCCATAAGTCCCGCTTCATCTGCGGAAGCCAGTTCTTCCGGGCTGGGAAAAGCATAAAAATCTGTTCCTTCAAAAGAACCGATAAATTTACCATATTTTTCACTGATATTGTTTATAACCTTTTTAATCATTGGTATGCGGTTATTCTGAGAAATAATAAAAGATATAAGGCATTCAAATCTGTCCTGGTTCAGTATTCTTATTCCCGGCGCATATTCAACCGCCTTCCGCAAAATCTCATCATTCTCAGAAATCCTGAATTTTATATCGTTATAGTTCCTGTCAAGGTCAAAATAGTTTACCCAAATATTTTTAAAATCTTCCTCGGAGGTGTTTTTAAACACTATGTTCATGCCGTCCTGGTAAATATTCAGTATCCTTCCAAAGGCAATTACAACGTAATTTTCCTCCCCTATATTCACAAACCGGAAGCATTGACCGCATTCTAAGGTCTGCGAGATTACAAAGCTTTCATATTCGGTGAGCACTATATCGTTTCCATTTACAATGTATTTCATATTCTTTTACTCCAAATCAAGCAGTATAAATGTAGGCGGATTATTTGAAAAGCTCTGAAGCTTGCTCAGGGCGTCGTAATAGTCAACGACCTTATAGCATTCCCATGTGCCGTTATTATTACGGCAGAGAAATCTCTTTCCGCTGTCGGTTATCATGTAACAGTATTCCTTTGTTCCGCAGAAATAATAAAAGGTATCGTCCTTGGCGTAATAGCCTGCCTTTGTAAGTGCGTCTACAACCGCACTGTAATCTGTCAGCATTGTGTAGTCTTTAATAGAATATGTAGGCAGAAGAATCATATTGAAATTAGGTATAGCCTTATTTACCGCAACAGGCATTCTTCCCTCAGATTCCAAATCATCCATAACAACTTCCCAAATTCCGTTTTCATATTTAAGTATGTATTCTCTTATTGTAGCCGCATTAGCACGTCCGCTTAAGACCGCAAAGGCGTACTTGTCATCAATTGTAATGCTTCGTACAAAATATTGTTCATATTTGCTCTCGTACATCTTTATACAGCTTAGTATTCTGTCATACTCGCTGTTTGACGGTGTCAGCCTTCTGATTGTCCCGTGGTCCATAGAATAAGCAGACATCAGTGCGCTGTATGCACTTGCCGACAGTGTACCATACGAGCCTCCTC
>CAUHBX010000255.1 GCA_959604475.1 uncultured Eubacteriales bacterium | reverse complement strand
CTTTTTCGGTTTTTAATGATTCTACTGATATAATTGAAAATCTGAATGCAATTTATAAACTGAATAAAGAAAGGACGTTTGCCTATGAGGCCGAAATAACAGCAAGGCTTATACTTTGCTGGAAAGAAATAATAGGCATAAAAAACAATCCCTTATACTTTGATGAAAACTATTTAAGGCTTAAGCATCTGTTAACTTACATTCATAACAATTACAAAGACAAACTCACCCTTGAAAATATATCAAACGAAATACATCTTTGCCCAAGTGAATGCTGCCGTTTTTTTAAAAGGCATATGAACTGCACAATATTTGAATATATAAATAATTTCCGTCTAAGCGAAAGTACAGCCGTTCTGCTTGGTACTGCAAATATTTCTGTAAGCCAGATAGCCTATGAATATGGATTTGGAAGCACCAGCTACTATATAGAAAAATTTCGTAAAAAAACCGGCATGACCCCACTTGCCTACAGGAAAGTGCATTTAAAATAATTTTAAACATAATATTGTTTAAACGTAGGAATCTACATAGGTAACATATTGTATCAAAAGTAAAACAGGCTTTGCCATACCAATAAATAAAAAGAGCCATACGTTTTCACACATGGCTCTCTTTATTAAAATATTTATTTGGCTCTTGCCGCAATTACTTTCTGCTGTACATCCGCAGGAGCTTCCTCATATCTTTCAAAGTTAAAAGTATAGCTACCCCTGCCCTGTGTCATAGAACGAAGGTCAATGCTGTATTTAGCTATTTCAGAAAGAGGCACTTCAGCAACAATACATTTCTTTCCGCCGTCAATAGAATCCATACTGAGTATTCTTCCGCGTCGTTTATTAATATCACCCATAATATCGCCCATATATTTTTCAGGTATAGCAACTTCAACGTGAGCTATAGGCTCAAGTATTGTAGGCTTAGCCTTCGAAACTCCATCTTTAAAAGCCAGTGAAGTAGCCATCTTAAACGCCATTTCTGATGAGTCTACAGGATGATATGAACCATCAACAAGCGTAGCCTTAAGTCCCACAACAGGATATCCGGCAAGAACTCCCGTATTAACGCATTCCTGAAGCCCTTTCTCAACGGCCGGGAAGTACTGCTTCGGTACTGAGCCGCCAAAAATCTTCTCTTCAAATTCATAGGGCTTGCTCATATCGCCTGAAGGTTCAAATTCAATCCATACATCACCAAACTGTCCATGTCCGCCTGACTGCTTTTTATATTTTCCCTGAACTTTAACTTTTGCCTTTATAGTCTCCCTGTATGGTATTATAACATCCATGAGGTCAACTTCGGTTTTATACTTATTTTTAAGCTTGTTCACAAGGACGTCTAACTGCTGGTCACCTATTCCATATATAATCGTCTGCTTAGTCTCCTTGTTTACTTCTATTTTTATTGTAGGGTCCTCTTCTCTAAGCTTAACAAGGGCAGCTGCAATTTTATCGTCATCGCCCTTTGCCTTAGGAACAATTGCCCTTGAATATACTGAAGGAGGAAGCTCAATTTTGCTTACCTGGACAGGATTTATACTTGAGCAGAGAGTATCCTGTGTAGCAGTATTAGTCAATTTGGCAAGCGCACCGATATCACCGGCATCAAGCTCGTCAACTTCAATCTGTTCCTTACCCCTGATTACATATATATGCGCTATCTTTTCCTGAGTATCTCTTTCAGGATTGTAAATCACTTTATCCTTTGTAAGCTTGCCCGAAAGCACACGGAATATATTAAGACGGCCAATATAAGGGTCTGAGATTGTCTTAAATACATAAGCTGCAAAGTGGTCGTTCTCATCATTTTTTCTTATAACTTTCTCACCGGTAGCCAAATCAACACATTCAAACTCCGGCTTGCACTCAACTGAAGGAGGAAGGAAGTTTTTAATCGAGTTCATAAGTATCATAATACCAAGACCATAATTTGCCGCACCAGTAAAAAGCGGAGCAATCTTTCTCTCTTTTACACCAATGTTAAGTCCCTGATATATTTCATCAATTGTAAGTTCCTCATCAGCAAAATACTTTTCAAGCAATTCATCAATACTTTCAGCCGCTACTTCAATAATCATCTGTCTGAGCTGCTCTACTTCATCAGCCATTTCTTCAGGGAAAGGACCGGGTTCAAATCCTGTTCTTGCTGCGTCGAGGTATTTTGTTTCCCTTGTTATTACATCAATAAAGCCTCTTATCTTTTCTCCCTCGTAAAAAGGAATCTGAACCGGAGCCACACTCTTTCCAAAATGGTCTCGAAGCTCTCCAAGAACTCTGCTGTAATCAGCATGCTCATCATCCATAAAGTTCATAAAGAACATTCTGGGCGTTTCAAATTTTTCTACATATTCCCATGCTTTTTCCGTTCCTACTTCCACGCCTGACTTTCCTGATACAACAATAATTGCAGCGTCAGCGACCTTTGTAGAAAGCATGGCCTCACCAACGAAGTCAAAATAACCCGGCGTATCTATAAAATTAATTTTTGTATCTTTCCACTCAACCGGAAGAATTGATGAATTGATTGAAACGTGGCGTTTGATTTCCTCCGGGTCATAGTCGCTGACGGTGTTGCCCTCGTCAACTTTGCCAAATCTCTTTGTTGCACCGGACTTGAAAAGGCACGATTCCGTTATTGTTGTCTTACCGGAACCACTGTGACCCAGCATAACGACATTTCTGATTTCTTTAGATGTGTAACTTTTCATAAAACCATTCCTCCTTATTGATATACTGCTTTATATTTATCGCATTTACAACGCAATATTTCTTTATAAAATACAACCATAATAATAAAATTCACCGTTTGTGAGAAATATCCTTCTTTTTTGTAAAACAAAATATTATTTTGTTCAATATTTAATTTTATACTTAAATAAACAAAAATATATCAATAACTTACATAAATACATCTTGTTATTAATCGTTTTATTGTACAACATATATTGTATAGGAATTTATACAAAAAGTATATATACAAAGTGTTAAAAATCATCAGTCATTTTATGTGAGGTATTACAGGAATAAAAAAGCCTCTGTGAATAATCACAGAGGCCTAAGCTAAAGATGGGACTCGAACCCACGACCTGCTGATTACGAATCAGCTGCTCTACCAACTGAGCCACTTTAGCAGGAATTTTTAAAACCCTTGTAATGGAAAAATAAACATCTCCAAAACACGAAATGTATTATATTATATTTCTGTTTAGATTGCAAGTGTTTTTATTCCTTTTAATAATATAGCAGATATTTTAGCAGCCAGTTTTTTATTATTCGAAGTATATTAACCTTATACCTAA
>CAUHBX010000254.1 GCA_959604475.1 uncultured Eubacteriales bacterium | reverse complement strand
TTTAATAGAAAAATGCTGGACTTTTCAGCCAATATTAGTCCGCTTGGTATACCGGAAGAAATCAAGAAAGCTATACAAATCTCGTATCAGTTTGCAGATATTTATCCAGATACACAGTACAGAGAACTAAGACGCCAAATTGCTGATATAGAGCTTATACAAGAAAAAAACATTATTTGCGGAAATGGTGCGGCGGAAATTTTATTTAATATTGTTTTAGCACTGAAGCCCGAAAAGGTACTGCTGATATGCCCGTCATTTGCTGAGTATGAAAAAGCAGTAGATACAATAAACTGTGAAAAAATTTATTACATGCTTGAAGAAGAAAATGATTTTAAAATAACAAGCGATTATATTGATATGATAAATGACGATATAGATATGCTATTCATTTGCCAGCCAAATAATCCTACAGGTAACTTGACGGATGCCAGTCTGATGGAGAAAATAATAGAAAAGTGCGTACAAACAAACACTTTTATTATTATAGACGAATGCTTTATCGATTTTATAAAAAATGGAAAAAGCTTTTCATCCGTAAAATTAATAGCGGAGTATAATAATATGCTTATTCTGAAGGCATTTACTAAAATGTTTGCTATTCCCGGTATAAGACTTGGCTATGGTATATGCTCAAACAAGGGGGTGCTTGAAGAAATCTATTCTGTAAGGCAGCCTTGGAACGTATCTTATACAGCTGATATGGCAGGACGAGCCGCATGCGGAATTCATAATATAGTAGTTGATGAAACAGTTAAATATATAGAACATGAGAAAAAGTATATATTGGCTGAACTTAATAGATTGAAAATTAAGTATTTTAAGCCGGATGCGAATTATATTTTTTTTAAAGCCAAATACACTCTTAAAGAGGAAATGGCGGAGAAAGGAATACTTATAAGAGACTGCTCAAATTACAGAGGACTAAATAGCGGATACTATCGGATTGCTGTAAAAAAACACAGTGAAAATATCAGGCTTATAAAGGCATTGGAGGAATGTATATGGCAAAGTCTATAATGATACAAGGAACAATGTCAAACGCCGGTAAAAGCCTTTTAACAGCCGCTTTATGCAGGATATTTACTCAGGACGGATATAAAACAGCTCCGTTTAAATCACAGAATATGGCTCTCAATTCTTATATAACAAATGACGGTAAGGAAATGGGAAGAGCTCAGGCAATGCAGGCTGAAGCCGCAGGAATTGAGCCGGAAATATATATGAATCCAATACTTTTAAAGCCTACGGATGACATTGGTTCACAGATAATTGTAATGGGCAAATCCATAGGAAATATGAGTGCTGAAGATTATTACAAAAATAAAAAAAGCTTTATTCCATATATTATTGAGTCTTATAATAAATTATCGGAAGAAAACGATATTATAGTAATAGAAGGCGCAGGAAGCCCTGCTGAGATAAATTTGAGAGAAAATGATATAGTGAATATGGGATTAGCAAAGATGGTGTCAGCTCCAGTTCTTCTCGCAGGCGATATTGACCGAGGAGGGGTATTTGCACAATTGGTCGGAACAATGGAACTGCTTGGGAAAGATGAAAGGGAAATGGTTAAGGGCCTGATTATTAATAAATTCCGCGGCGATAAAAAAATACTCGAGCCGGGACTTAATATGCTGGAGGAGCGTTGCTTAAAGCCGGTACTGGGAGTAATACCTTATATAAACTGTGATATAGACGATGAAGACAGTCTGTCTGAAAGATTTAATAAAAATGGAACGACAGGTGTAATTGATATCGCTGTTATAAAGCTTGGTAGAATATCTAACTTTACGGATTTTATGGCTCTTGAATGTATAGACGGTGTAAATGTCAGATACGTAGAAAGTGTTAGAGAATTAAATGAACCTGATATGATAATAATACCAGGTACAAAAAATACGGTTGGCGACCTTCTTATTCTTCGTGAAAACGGACTTGAGGCGAGGATAAAACAGCTTGCGGATAAAGGTGCTATTATATTTGGAATATGCGGCGGATACCAGATGCTGGGACGAAAAATCACTGACTTATCAGGAGCTGAGGCAATCGGTGAATACACCGGAATGGGGCTGATTCCAATCGAAACTGTCTTTGATAAGGAAAAAAAAGCAGCAAGGACCTCCGGAGTAATCAATAATGTTGAAGGAAAACTTAACGGACTTTCAGGTCAGCCATTTAACGGATATGAAATACATATGGGCAAAACAGAAAATGGACAAATTATTGTAAAGGGAAATAAAAATGTATATGGGACATATATTCATGGTATTTTTGACAGCAAAGTTGTAACGGACTCTATATTAAAGGCAATAAAAAATGAGAAGGGTATAGCTGATAATGGAATAAAAGCGATAGATATGACTGAGTATAAAAACTGTCAGTATGATATTCTTGCTGATTGTGTCAGAAAAAATATTGATATGGAAGTTGTATATAATATTCTTGAAAAGGGCGTGGACAAATGAAAGGCTTAGTTCATATTTACTGCGGAGACGGAAAGGGAAAGTCAACGGCAGCAGTAGGTCTGGCAGTACGGTGTGCCGGCGGCGGGGGCCATGTGTTTTTTGCCAGCTTTTTGAAGGATTGTAGAAGCGGAGAAAGAACAGTTTTGAACTGTATTGAAAATATTGAATTAATGGAAAATCCAAACGAGGTAAAATTTTATAAGTTTATGAATGAACTGGAGCAGAATGCCTATAGGAATTTTTGTAAAAGAAGCTTTGCCGAAATCGTTGAAAAGGTACAGAGCGGCATTTATGATATGCTTATACTGGACGAAATTATTCCGTCCGTAAATAATGGGATATTAGCTGAAAGCGAGCTCATTAGCCTTATCGACAACAGACCCAACAATCTGGAAATAGTTTTGACAGGTAGAAATCCATCAGATTTACTTTCCAGCAAAGCTGATTACATCACAGAGATGAAAAAAATAAAGCATCCTTTTGACATGGGTATACAAGCCAGAAAATTTATTGAAATGTAGGCGGTAAAATGAATTTAGAAGAAGCGCTAAAAAATATAAAGCAAATAGACAATAATGCTAGGTCAGCGTCTGAAAGCCGCTGGCTTTCTATTGTTAAACCATTATTTTCTTTAGGAAGTTTAGAAAAAGCGGTTACTCAAATTGCAGGTATAAAAGGTGAACCTTTTTTTACCATCAAAAATAAAACTCTTGTAATTATGTGTGCTGATAATGGTGTTGTTAAGGAAGGCATATCACAATGCGGAAGTGAGATAACATGTACAGTTGCAAAAAGCTTTATTGATAAAAAATCAAGTGTTTGCATTATGGCAGAAC
>CAUHBX010000253.1 GCA_959604475.1 uncultured Eubacteriales bacterium | reverse complement strand
AGCATCTGCCTTACAAGCAGAGGGTCACAGGTTCGAGCCCTGTAACTCCCATTTTATTTGCCGAAAATTCTGGAAGCCTTTTAATTTAACAGGGCTTCCTTTTATATTATTGAATAAGCTAAGGAGTGTTTGAATATGGTTATAATGGTTGTTGACGGTCAGGGTGGAGGAATAGGAAGGGCTCTCATAGAAAAGCTTAAGGCTGAAATGGGGCCTGAGCATGAAATAATGGCAGTTGGTCTTAACGCTATGGCAACGATGGGGATGATGAAGGGCGGCGCAAAAAATATTGCAACTGGTGAAAACGCAGTTATTTTTAATGCAAAAAGGGCCGACATTATAGTAGGAAGTATTGGAATTGTAGCCGCTAATTCTATGTTTGGAGAGCTTACGCCGGCTATGGCCAACGGGATAAGCGAAAGCTCGGCTGTAAAGGTATTAATACCATTAAATAAATGCGGACTTAGGGTTGCTGGAGTATCCTCCGACACACTTCCAGCTATAATGGATGATGCTGTGAGAATGGTAAAAGAAATTGCAGACAAAAAGGATTGTTCATGCAACTAAATAAACATGAGGAGTGGAACTGATTGGATTTTATATCCCTGCTTATGATTGCAGTTGGTTTGGCTATGGATGCTTTTGCTGTATCAATAACAAATGGTATAGCCGTAAAACGGTTCAACAGATATCATGCGGCTAAACAGGGGATTTTTTTCGGAGGCTTTCAGGCCGGGATGACCTCTGCCGGATGGTTATTGGGCTCTAGTGTCAAAGACTATATTGAAAGGTTTGACCATTGGATTGCATTCATACTTCTTGGTTTACTGGGGATAAATATGATTAGAGAAGCACTTTGCGATGAAAAGGAAAATAATTGTAAGGGCTTTGAGCTTACTATATCAAAGCTTACAGTACAGGCAATCGCGACCAGTATAGACGCGTTTGCCGTTGGCGTTAGCCTTGCACTGCTTTCTATTAATATAATATACGCCGCGGCAGTAATTGGGGTAGTGGCATTTATATTTGCTGTCAGCGGAGGCTTTTTAGGAAGAATTGCGGGAAACGCTTTGCAAAAGAGAGCCGGAATTTTCGGCGGTATAGTACTTATTCTGATAGGAGTAAAAACACTAATGGAGCACTTACTTTTTTAGGAGGAATAATTTTGGAATTTATTCTGACTTTTGATGATAAGGTTATAAGGTTTATTAATGAACACATGAGAAGCTATGTGCTTGACAGAATAATGCGGTTTGTTTCTGCATTGGGCAATAACGGCGCCATATGGATTGGTATTGCATTCTCTCTTATAATTATGGGCGGTGACAAACGGCGGGCAGGACTTCTGATGATAGCCTCACTTGGTGTGGAGGCTTCTGTCTGCAATCTTGTTATTAAGCCTGCCGTTGGCAGAGTGCGCCCAAATGATGCACATGGATTAAAAATTACAATTGACCGTCCGACAGACTACTCATTTCCGTCAGGACATACGGCTGCTGCGTTTGCCGCCGCTTACAGCATGTACCGCTCAGGGAGAAAACCGGGTGTATGGATGATATACGCGGCTTTGCTCATGGGATTTTCTAGAGTTTATCTGCTTGTGCATTACCCCATGGATGTGATAGCAGGAGCTGGACTTGGAGTGGTATCTGCCGCGGCAGTGCATGGGCTGTATTCAGGTAAAAGGAAAAACAGGGGATAATATAGTTGTTTTTGTACTATAATGGTGTTACAATTCTTCTGTTGTGTATATGGAGGTATTAATATGGAACAGAAGATAATGATTGATGAAAATCCAATGGGCTGTGAACCCATTGGTAAGCTTCTTAAAAAGTTTGCTATTCCTTCAGTAATAGCTATGCTGGTAAACTCGATTTATAATATAGTTGACCAGATATTTATTGGACAGGGTGTAGGATATTTAGGCAATGCGGCTACAACTGTAGCTTTGCCGATAACAACTATATCTTTGGCGGTTGCAATGCTCATAGGAGCGGGTGGCAATGCTTTTGCTGCCATAAAACTAGGAGAACAGAAAAAAGATGTTGCTGAGAAAACCTTAGGAACTGTGTTTTTTACAATGGCAATCCTTGGCGTTGTTATGGCGGTTTTAGGACTGGTCTTTCTTGTCCCTATGCTTAAGCTTTTTGGTGCCACCGAAAACAACCTGCAGTATTCGATAGATTATGCGTCCATAATTTTAATCGGAACGCCGTTTGTACTTTGCGGTGTAGGAGGCTCCAACTTTGCGAGAACAGACGGAAGCCCGAAAATATCTATGATGAGTATGGTTGTTGGAGCTGTAATGAATACAATACTTGACCCTATATTTATTTTTGTATTTCATTGGGGCGTCAAGGGAGCGGCGATTGCTACCATAATGGGACAGATTGTTTCAGCTTTCATTATAATGAGGTATTTTTTTAAAAATGGAAAAATGCGTTTCAGAAGAGAATATATGAGGTTTGACGCTGCTTTGCTTAAGGCCTCAATTGCATTAGGAGTTTCCAGCTGTATAACACAGGTTTCTTCTGTATTTCTTCAAATTATACTTAATAACTCTCTTGTTAAGTACGGAAATATGGCTGAAGTAGGAGGCGATATAGCCTTAAGCGCTATGGGTATAGTTATGAAGGTCAGTATGATACTGATAGCGGTTAATATAGGAATCGGTACCGGCGCCCAGCCTATACTTGGGTATAATAAAGGAGCAGGAAATTATTTGCGTATACAGAAAACATATAAAATGGCCTCAGTGGTGGCAACATTGGTGTCAGTTGTGGGATGGATATGCTGTGTTGCCTTTCCTCAGTACATAATTGCTCTGTTTGGCAATGATAATGCGCAGTTCACACAGTTTGCTGTGATGTGCCTCCGCATATATATGTTTGGAATTTTCCTTTCGGGCTTCCAGATGATAACCACCAGCTATTTCCAAGCAACGGGACAGGCCTTCAAGGCTTCGATTTTATCAATGCTAAGACAGCTAATAATATTGATACCGCTTATTATTATACTTCCCTTATTCATGGGGCTTGACGGCATCATTTATTCAGGGCCTATTGCGGATATAGGTTCTTCTATAATTATTTTCTTCTTTGCGGCGGCAGAAATGAAGAAATTGAACGCCAAGGTTAAAGCTGAAAAAATACCTGAAATATAATATTATTTGTGTAAAAACACTCCATACTTATTTAAGGAGTGTTTTCTTTTGGCTATTTTTATTCAAATTTAATGCAAAACGAAATTTATCATATTGCATTGACTATATAATAATGGTATTATAAATATAGCTTGTGTAAAAAAGCTA
>CAUHBX010000252.1 GCA_959604475.1 uncultured Eubacteriales bacterium | reverse complement strand
ATGGGATATTGAGAATACGCTTGCCCTTCCAAGCATAAGAGCAACGGCTACAGTAATGGGAAGCCCGACTAAATGGTTGATAAAGGAGCTTTGTAGCTCACCTGTATGCTTTGAAAGCCCCGCGTTTACAGTTCGGGATAGGACAACGGTAATTCCCGAGCAGAATGACAGAATTACGGCTGACAGAGCCGAGATGTCATCAAGCATAACAAATATTCCCGCTAATGAAAAAACCAGACCTATAAGGGAGGTTTTTTTAAATGGATGCTTTTCCATACCGAAAAGTCCTAAACTATCAATTGCCAAGGAGGTTGCAGTCTGTCCGAAAAGCCCCAGCGCTACGATGCTGGTCATACTAATTCTGCCATAGGCAAAGTTATTGAAGACCGTAGTTAATACTCCTATTGCCCCGCCTGTATAAAGCCAGAGCGGAAGCTTTTTAAAGGATATTTTCTTCTTTAAAACAACACACAGCAAAAGTGCGAATAACACACCGACAATATGAATTATTACGGCTGCAACAAAAATTCCGTAATGCTGTGAAAGGCCGCCGTTTACCGCAACCATTACCGCTATTACAATTCCGGTTAAAAGTGATAACATATTATACATGCAGTTCTCCCCCCTCTTTTGTTTCTATTTTACAGGACGCCTTGACAGCTTCATAGGACATATGTCATACTAAAGACATTAAAAGGGGGATTTATATGAAAAGGACGCCGCTGGAAAAAAAGCATTTTGATATACTGTCAGGCTACGGAATACATAATATAGAACCTAACGCCTGCGAATGCATGAGGTTTAAAGCCGGAGAGACTATTTTAAACGAAGGCGCGCCTATAACTCACCTTTTAATTGTTGTTTCCGGCAAAGCGAAGGTATGCTCTACAGCCGAAAACGGTAAAGACCTTTTGATTTGCTACTACATATCCGGAGGTATTATGGGAGATATAGAGCTTATGACAAATACCTATGTAGCCGCTACAAGCATTGCGGCTGTTACTGATTTTGAGTGTATTTCCATGCCCTATAAAAGAAACGCCGCTGATTTGAAAAACAACCTTGAGTTTATGAACAGAGTCGGTTATGAGCTGGCGGTAAAGCTGCTGGGAAGTTCCAAAAGCCGTGTGTACGCGTCTCTTTATTCGGGAGAGGCACGGCTGTGCAGCTACATATTAGAGGCTTCACGCGGAAATGAATTTAATGATACGCTGACAGATGTTGCCTGTTCAATCGGTATGAGCTACAGGCATATGTTCAGGCTTTTGAATAAGCTGTGCGATGATAGGGTACTGGAGAAGAAAAAAAGAGGATTTATTATAGCCGACTGGGATGCGCTTATAAGCAGGTCGGCAGAGAGAATATAAAAAAGGCGCTTTTTAAAAAGCGCCTTTTAACTGCTCTTATTTTACTATTTGTTTCGGTTTGCCAAATTTTTTAAGCCATTCCTCTCCCATTGCCCATTTATAAAGCTCAGCGTATTCCTCAAAGGAAACGGGCTTAGAAAATGTCATAAGCTCCATATCGGTATTATAAACATTCACATATATGCCGGGGGCCGTCAGGCCGTTGCGCAGGTAAAAGCTTTTTCGCATTATCCTCTGCTCGTTGTTGCCGGAGCTTTCATCCGGTGTTTCAATTTCAAGAAAAACACGCTTTCCGTCATATTTCTGCCTTATAAGCTCCAAAGCTTTTGAGCCTATACCGCCGCCCCTTGCGGAGCTGTCTACTGCAAAGTAATCAATAAGTACCATGTCCTTGTAGTTGACTGTAATAACAAGGCCAAGAAACCTTTCGTCAACTAGAGCCAATATGTCGGTCACGCCTTTTTTCTGATTTTCCTCCAGGACATGGAAGGGCTTTCTTTCATTTGCTGGGAAGGCTTCCTCATATAGCTCCTTAAGCCTGCTAATTTCATTGTTTTCAGCTGTTTTAAGTATCATAGCTCCACCTTTTTATCCAGTATCATAAAGGAAGTCTGTGACGTCCCTATCATTCTTTCCTGTGTCAAGTCATAAACCTCGCCTGACATATTGACTATTGTCCTTCCGTAGGAGTCGGCTTTGGCCTTTACATGGATTATGTCGTTAAGCTTGCCGGGCTTTAAAAATGTTGTGTTAAGGCTGATTGTAGATATAAATTTGTCCTTTGCGAAATAGTGGCACAAAAAACCGTAGGTATTGTCCAGCATTGATACCATCGCACCGCCGAAAAGTATTTTTTCGGGATTTATAAGCCAGTCGCTTACCTTAAATTCAAGTGTGAGTGATTTGTCCCTGTAGTCGCACGCCACAAATTTTGGCCCAAGCTTGGGCACAAGCCCTGCTTTCCCGTCAGCCAGTATTGTTTTCATCAGATTAGAATAGTATTTTTCCATCTCAATCTGTTTTGTCATAGTTTCTGTCATTCCTGTTTCTCCTTATTTCAAAAATTCCTTTGCCAGATTGTTGAATTCCTCAGCGTTTTCGTAATTTGGAAGCCTGGCAGTATCCTCAAAAAGCGCGTATTCTGCCCTCTTAGTAAGCCCCTTGATTTTCTCAAAGTTTTTAATATCCTCAGCCTTTTCTCCCCAAACTATCAAGATAGGGATTTTTACGGAGCTTATATATGGCTTAATATCTGTATTCATAAAATTGGTCCTTAAGGAAGCATAAGGGAACCTGTTAGCTCCTCCGCCGTAATGGGACGAGGAATAGAAGCGTTCCGTGAGAAGTCTTGTCTTGTCCTTTGAATAAATCATCTGGGACAGCATTGCCTTAAGCGCCGCAAGCGACGTATTCATAAGGTATATGCTTTCACCGATTACAGGAAGCTCAAAGAATTTCCTTCTTTTTTTATCCTCGTTAGTGGCAAACCTGCCGTCTAGGCCTTTAGGGCAGATGAAAATAAGCCTTTTAAAATTCTTCGGATTTTTTTCATAGGCAGCGGCGGCAAACATGGCCCCTCCGCCTTCGGCAATAACTGCGGACGGCTTTCCCACAACGTCGGTAATAAAATCATTTATCAATGAGGCATAGGTATAGGCAGTGTAGGTTGTGTTTACCCTTTCGCTTGTACCGTAGCCCAGAAGGTCAAGAGTGTATACCTTGTAGCTTTCTGCCAGGGAACCAACATTTTTTGTCCAAACCGCCGAGGACGAGCCGGTTTCATACCCGTGTATGAGAACGACGGGCTTTCCGCTTCCATTTACGGTATAGCTTACCTTTCCAAGCCTCCAGTCATAGGTATGGGATGAGCCTGCTATGGGAAATTTTTTTTGAGCTGTAAAAAATACAAGCTTATTTATTATCAGCGGCACAAACAATGCCGAGCTTAATAACA
>CAUHBX010000251.1 GCA_959604475.1 uncultured Eubacteriales bacterium | reverse complement strand
CGGCGTTGTCACATCATTTTTGTTCATTCTGGCGATTTTTATAGCGCCCTTCGCTTCGGTTATACCTTCGGCTGCTACGGCAACCACCCTCATTATTACGGGAGTATTTATGATGGCGGTGGTAAAGCAGATAAACTTCCACGATGTTGAGGAGGCACTTCCCGCCTTCTTCACTATGGCGTTTATACCGCTTACCTACAGCCTTGTAAACGGAATAGCGCTTGGCCTTGTAACTCATACATTTATCAATGTGTTCAGCGGCAAATGGAGAAACGTCAGAAAAGGAACATATATTATGACGCTGCTGTTTGTATTGATGTTTGTGTTTATGTAAAACAAAACGGCTGCATTGATGTGCGCCGGCAATGAGGCATGAATATTGATTGCTGCTGGATTGAAATAACCGTAAGAATGTTTTTGTGTTATAATGGTATTATACTTAGTAATGTGGAGGCGTTTTTCATGAAATTTAAAATATTCATGCCGATAATTATTACAATACTGGTTTTGGCTGGCTGCGGCGATGGAACAGGTTTAAAGGAAGATAGTAAAACAGGCCAAACTATGTCGGCAGCTTCTTCTGACGGAAACACGGAAATTGAAGAAAAAGGTACTGACGCTTCGACTGATGAACCCGGAGATGCGTCAACAGAACTGCTTTACAGAACGACGGTTTCCTATGACCCGGATACCAAAATAGAGCGCACCACATTGGATACCCAGGGATATAATGCCAGAATTTATTTTGAAATCCCTGTGTTTGAGGAAACCTCCGAAAGCTACAAAGCCGTTAACGCCTATATGAGGGGACTGAGGGACGATTTCTTTACTCCTGAAAACGATAACCTTACTTCAGCGTGGGAATCTGTGATAAGCACGATACACGCAGAAAATGAGGAATATTGTTACTTCAGAAATGCAGTTATTAAATCTGATACGGACGAATATGTCAGCATTTCGATTTTATATGAATGGTGGGTTGGTGGTGTTGCGGATTATGGTAGCGACAGCTACACATTTTCCAAGGAAACAGGCGAGCTGCTCTCTCTGACTGACATAGTTGACCTTCCAGAGGATGAGATTAAAAATCTGATTATGGAGCGGTTGAAGGAGAGGGACGCGGGAGAAAACGTATTGGAGCTGGACCGTATCAGTAAATATGATTTGGATGATTTTGAGTTTAATATAGCAGACGAAGCGGTTTGGATTATGTTTGATAAATATGAGGCTGCCTATGGAGGCTTTGATATAAAGCTTTTTGATATTCAGGACGTTTGAGATTTTTCCCAATCGTCCACGAAACCCCGGAAGCAGGATATGTTTGATAATGCTTTACTGAACGTTTTTTAATTAAAATGAAGTCTGTTCAGGCCGCCAAAACGCGGCCTTATTTTTTTCTAAATGTGTTCTAAACTATGGTATTTTTAACTTTAATGTGATAAAATCAGACGATATAATAATTATTTTGAATGGAGGACTAATATGAAAGCCATAATTACAGTATTAGGTACAGATAAAGTTGGTATTATAGCAAAGGTCTGCTCCTTCCTGGCTGACCGTGAGATTAATATTCTGGATATTTCCCAGACAATAATCCAGGGGTACCTTAACATGCTTATGATAGTAGAAATGAACGAGACGGACGAGCGTTTTTCGGAAATTGCCGACGGGCTTGAAAAGCTTGGTGAGGATATCGGGGTTATAATAAAAATACAGCATGAGGACATATTTAATTCCATGCACAGAATATAATAGAGGAGGCCTGACCAATGCTTTCAAGAATGGAAATCGTCGAGACAAATAAGATGATTAAGGAATCAAATCTCGACGTTAGAACAATCACTATGGGCATAAGCCTTCTGGACTGCGCTGACAGCGATATAAAAATTTTTAATCAGAAAATTTATGATAAAATAACAAGAAAAGCGGAAAACTTAGTTAAGACGGGCGACGATATAGCAAGGCAGTACGGAATTCCCGTCGTAAATAAAAGGATTTCCGTAACTCCGGTTGCCATTGCCGCCGCAGGCTGCAATACCGATTCCTACGTATCGGTTGCGGAAACACTTGACCGGGCCGCAAAGGAAGTGGGGGTAAACTTCATTGGCGGATTTTCAGCGCTTGTGCAGAAGGGCTGCGCGCACGGAGACGAGATACTTCTTAAATCAATACCGGAGGCGCTTGCTGCCACCGATATGGTATGCTCCTCAATAAATATCGGTTCCTCAAGAAACGGGCTTAACATGGACGCCGTAAAGGATATGGGCGAGATAATCTTAAAAACTGCCGAGCTTACAAAGGATAAGGATTGTATTGGCTGTGCTAAGCTTGTCGTTTTCTGCAATGCCGTTGAGGACAACCCCTTTATGGCAGGCGCTTTCCACGGCGTTGGAGAGAGGGACTGCGTAATTAATGTAGGCGTAAGCGGCCCCGGAGTTGTAAAAAGGGCTTTGGAGCAGGTAAGGGACGCTGATTTTGAAACACTGTGCGAGCAGGTGAAAAGAACAGCCTTTAAGATTACCAGGGCCGGTCAGCTTGTTGCACAGGAGGCTTCCAGGAGGCTTGACGTGCCTTTTGGCATTATCGACCTTTCACTTGCACCCACACCTGCAATCGGCGACTCCATAGCTGAAATTTTTCAGGAAATGGGCCTTGAGGAGGCGGGAGCTCCAGGCACAACGGCCGCGCTTGCAATACTTAACGACAATGTTAACAAGGGCGGCGTTATGGCATCCTCATATGTAGGGGGCTTAAGCGGAGCGTTTATCCCCGTAAGCGAGGACCACGGCATGATAGAGGCGGCTGAAAAGGGCGCCCTTACTCTGGAGAAGCTTGAGGCAATGACCTGCGTATGCTCTGTTGGCCTTGACATGATAGCGATACCGGGCAGCACACCGGCCTCAACAATTTCAGGCATTATTGCCGATGAGGCCGCAATCGGAATGATTAATAATAAAACAACGGCTGTGAGGGTTATTCCCGTAATAGGAAAGGAAACAGGCGAAAGGGTAGAGTTCGGCGGCCTTTTAGGCTATGCGCCGATTATGCCGGTTAATAAATTCTCCTGTGAGAAATTTATTGCAAGGGGAGGAAGGATTCCTTCACCGATACACAGCTTTAAAAACTGATTTGGAGATGTCTGAATGTTAACAGCTAATTTAAATCCAGAAAGAGTTTTTTATTACTTTGAGCAAATTTCAAATATTCCCAGAGGCAGCGGAAATGAAAAGGCAGTAAGCGATTACTGCCTTTCGGTTGCTAGCGGGCTTGGCCTGTATTCATACCGCGATGAGAAAAACAACATCGTTATAAGGAAGCCGGCTTCAG
>CAUHBX010000250.1 GCA_959604475.1 uncultured Eubacteriales bacterium | reverse complement strand
AAAAAAATCTGCACTTTAATATGGCTGTAATACATAGCGAGGTATCCAAAGAATATATAAAGAAAAAGCTTAAGGAAGGAAAAATTCATCCCTTAAGCGACAGCGTTCCTCCCCTTACTGAGGACGATATTGATAATACAGTACGTGTGGTAGGGCAAATGGGTGTTACTCCTTTTATAAAAGCACTGGATATGGGTGCAGATGTTATAGTAGCGGGAAGAGCATGTGACACCGCAATATATGCATGCCTTCCTATTAAAAACGGTTTCAGCCCCGCCCTTTCCTTCCATGCTGCCAAGGTAATGGAATGCGGAGCCTACTGCTGTACTCCAGGCGAAGGAGCAGACGGAATGTTTGCTACAATCAGGGAAAACGATTTTATCCTTGAATCGGTTAACAAGGACAGAAATGTATCTCCGGTATCGGTTGCCGCACATACGCTTTATGAGCAGGGCCATCCTTCAGTATTCTATGAGCCGGACGGAGCTGTAGTATGCACTGACTGCCATTTTGAACAGTATGAAAATAACAGTAAAAAAGTCAGGGTTGAGGGAACCAGGTTTGAGCCGGCCGATAAAAAATGGACGATAAAGCTTGAAGGCGCAGTACTTGAGGGATACAGGACAATATCAATAGCCGGAATACGTGACCCTTATATGATTAAGCATATTGATGATGTAATTAAGGGTGTAACCCAAAACACAGAGAACACAATGGGAAAAGGAGAAGATGTAGGTTACTCACTCCGTTTCAGAGTATACGGCAAAAACGCAGTTATGGGAGAGCTTGAGTATCTTCCCTGTACTTCTCATGAACTTGGCGTTGTACTTGAAGTAATCGCAAAAGACCAAAAAACAGCTAATGCCATTTGTGCAATAACGCGGTCTTTCCTTCTTCATTATCCGTACCCCGAAAGACGTACAACGGGAGGAAATATAGCTATTCCTTTCTCACCTTCCGATATACCTATGGGGCCAGTTTATAAATTCGGCATATACCATTTGGTAGATGTCGATGACCCTAACGAGCTGTTCCCAATTGAAATTATGGAGGTGTGACAAATGCAGAAAAAATTATCAGATGTTGCAAGTATTTTAAGAAGTAAAAATGCCGGCCCTTATATGCTGACCGTTGACTTCTTATTTGACGACAAGGAAACTTACGAAAAGGTAAAGCTTTCAAACGTACTCGATGAAGAAAGCATTGCCGGTATGTACAAAGTATCACCTGAAAATTTATTACTTTGACCAGGCTAATGGTATTAAAGTTACAATTCCGAGAAAAATATCCTCAGGAAGCAGCTGCGATACCGATGTGTACGGAGCACAGCAGCACATGCCATTGATGAACATTACTATTGATATCTAATAGCAAGGAGGAAAAGCTATGAAAAAATTTACTAAACTTATAAGCGTACTCTTGACCACATCGCTTGTTCTGGCCGGATGCGGAAATTCCAGCTCAAATACCCAGACATCAGCAACCGAACCGGTTACTCTCAGGATGAGCTATTCACTTACAGCAGGCTCTCCATGTGACGTTGCGGCTCAAAAATTTAAAGAAATAGTAGCTGAAAAGACTGACGGCAGAATTAATATAGAGCTTTATCCTAACTGCGGCCTTTCAGGCGGAGACCTCGTAAAGGCATTTGAGATGCTTATTTCAGGCGATATTGATATTCACGGCTCATCACCGGTTACAGCCGCTAACTTTGACAGCAGATATTATGCATTTTGGCTTCCATGGCTCTTTGATGATGTAGACTCTCTTCAGAATGCTCTGGACAGCGGTCTTACAGACGAAGTAAGCTCATGGTCTGAGGATAATAATATGAAGGTTCTCTCAATCGCATATGCGGGCGCAAGACAGCTTTCAAATTCCAAACATGAGGTTGCTACCCTTGACGATATGAAAAACCTTGTTATCCGTGTTCCCGCGGTAAATATGTTTATTGATATGTTTAAAGAGCTTGGCGCCAGCCCGGTTGCCATGGACTTCTCAGAAGTTTATACGGCTTCACAGCAGGGAACGATTGACGGACAGGAAAATCCCCTTACAACCTATGCTTCAGCGGCACTTAATGAAGTACAGAAATATGTTACGATTTACGACATGGTTTATGACACAACTATATGGTTTATGAACGACGATAAATTCGCCAGCTTCAGCCCTGAGGACCAAGCCATTCTCAGCGAAAGCGCACATGATGCGGCACAGTATTATAAAGAGCTTGTACTTGAACAGGATGCCGATCTTGAAAAATCCCTTGCTGAGGACGGCGTAACAATTACACGTCTTACAGAAGAGCAGCTTGCACCATTCCGTGAGAAGGCAAACAAAATCTATGACAACTACAGAGACGTTATCGGAGCTGATGTTGTAGATAAATTTATGGAGTACGCAGGCAAGAAGTAACCTATATAAATGAGAGGGCTTAACCGCCCTCTTTCTCCCGCAAAAGGCAGGTGAAAATAATGAAAAAGCATAATAAAATTATTAACTTTATATTGGATATAGAAAGCAATATTGCATCAATATTTGTTCTTTTAATGATGGTAATTGTATTTATAAACGCTATCGCCCGTTTTGTGGCAGGCCTTGACGCAGCATGGTCATATGAAATAGTAACGTCATCTTTCGTACTTGTTTCCATGTTTGCCGCAGCTAATGTATTTAAGGACGACGGACATATAGGCTTTTCATATCTGGTTGATAAAACATCCGGCAAGACAAGGCTTATACTTGACTGGATAAGAAATATACTCTGTATGCTTTTCTTCGCAATTATGATTGTATACGGCGCAATAATGGTACAAAGCAAAATAAACCTTGGGCTTAAAAGCTCGGTTCTGCTTATGCCGTCATGGATTATAGGTTTGATAATACCAGTTGCAGGAGTGCTCTGTGTTATCAGATATATACAATATTATATTAAAAAAAGGAAGCTGGAAAAAGGCGGTGACAATGAATGACAAGTACAGTTGTTTTATTCGTATCACTGGCAGTATTAATTGTTATTAACGTTCCAATCGCAATCGCCCTGGGCCTGTCAAGTGCGTTTACACTGCTGTTTGCCGGATTTCCCATTACATCAATTCCGTCTATTTTACAGTCGACAGTGGAAAAATTTACACTGCTTACCATTCCCCTTTTCGTACTGGCGGGTACCGCAATGGACGAGGGCGGAATTTCCAAAAGGCTTATAAATGTTGCAAAAATGTTTATCGGCCCAGTATACGGCGGGCTTGGCTATGTAATGATTATTGTTGCCCTTTTCTTTGCAGCCATATCAGGCTCAGGCACGGCAACTGTTGCTGCGGTAGGTTCAATC
>CAUHBX010000249.1 GCA_959604475.1 uncultured Eubacteriales bacterium | reverse complement strand
TTTTAACGGGCCTGCCAAACAGATTTTTGCTTAAAATATATTCTTTATAAATGTTTTCGCCGCGAAGGATAAATTTTTTGTCCATATCAGCAGTCACCTCCGCAGTATTTGCTGCATTTATAATAATGCTCTCCTATTCGCCCAGCCTTAACTTCATCTTCGCATATTCCGCATGCCTCCTGGCATCTTCTCTTGAATATACACTCTTTTCTGTCGCGGTGCTTTTCAGGAACAAAACCCGGTATTTCTACAAGCTTCTCATCTTTTTTGATATTCAGGGAAGGAATTACCCTGATAAGTGCCTTAGTATATGGATGTATGGGATTTTTAAACAGCTCCGACGAAGCAGCCTCCTCCAATATCTGCCCCGCATACATAACTGCAATCCTGTGGCTGTATTTTTTAATTACACCAAGGTCATGGGATATTATTACAACCGATACTCCCATTGTTTCATTTATGTTCTTAAATAAGTCCATAACCTGTGCCTGCAGTGTGCTGTCAAGCGCTGTAGTAGGCTCATCAGCTATTATTATTTTCGGGTCGTTCATCAAGGCAAGCGCTATATTTACCCTCTGCCTCATTCCGCCGGATAACTGCCATGGATACATTTCAAGTATCCTGTCAGGATTATCAAAGCCTACTGTTATCAGCTTTTGCCTGGCCCTATCTAAAGCCTCAGGCTTTGACTTTTTATTGTACAGCATATAGCCGTCTATGATTTGATTTTTTATTCTAAACATTGGATGCAGATAGAATACCGTATTCTGAGGTACAAGCCCAATCTGTCCGCCAATAATTTTTTTCTTCTCCCTGTCTGAAATCTGTTTATAATCGTTTCCAAGCACAGTAAATCTGTCGCATGTATAGACGAGGTTATCCGGCAGAAGATTTACAACAGTTTTCATGGAAAGAGTCTTTCCTGAGCCGCTTTCACCTACAAAGCCAAGTATTTCTCCTGCCCTGAGTACGAAAGAAATGCCTGAAGCTATAACTCTCCCATTTGTTTTATCCGTTATAGTTAAATTTTCTATTTCAATAAGACTATCCATTATTTCCTGCCTCCTTTTTTGTTTTCAAGAAGGTCATTAAGTCCGTCTCCAAGCAAATTGAAGCCAAGTACAGTAAGCACTATAGCAATACCTGGAGCGACCGCAAGATATGGATACATCAAAAAATATTTTCTAGACTCGTTAAGCATAAGTCCCCAGCTTGCGTTGGGAGGCTGTATTCCCAGACCTAAAAACGAAAGTGATGTCTCAACCATTATGGCCTGTGCTATACATGAACTGAACTGTGTTATAAGCCTTGTTGCCATCATTGGCATATAGTGCTCTAGGAACAGCCTTTTATTGGTGATGCCATAGCTTTTAGCCGCCTTTACAAAAAGCATACTCTCAATATCAAGTATCATTGAATAAACAAGCCTTGCAAATATAGGAACTATAAATATTGTTATCGCAACAATTGATCCTTTTTCGCCTCTTCCTATTACCGTTACCAGCATCATAGCAAGAAGTATTCCTGGGAAGGAGAGCACACCGTCCATGCATCTCATTATAAAAGATGAAATAATTCCCTTTCCCATACCGGCCGCTGCACCCAAAACAATTCCTATTACAGCTCCAAAACCGGTTGATACGACGCCAACAAGAAGTACGGTCCTTGAACCACAGAGTATTCTGCTTAAAATATCCCTGCCAAAGTTATCAGTGCCTAAAATATAATCAGAATTCTTCCACGGTTTCAGAAATTTGATTTCTGTTGCCATCTCTGTTGGATTATGCGGCATATACACAAATGAAACCATACAAATAATTACAACAAAGGTAACTAGTATAATACCAAGTATAAGGCTTAAACCGGGGTTATTATTTTTTCTCATTACTGCTCCCCTCCTGCTTTGGCTCTTATTCTCGGATTGAGGAACATAACCGCTATATCTATAACAAGTGAAGTAAATACAACCACAGCGGTAATAAACATTACTATTCCCTGTAAAAGGACAATATCCCTCTGTTCGACCGCTACAAGCAGAAGCCTGCCAAGCCCAGGAAGAGAAAATACGGACTCAACAACGACTGTTCCTCCCATAAGCTTTGCAAACTGCATTCCAAATACATTAACAGGAGCAATTAAGGCGTTTCTAAGGGCATATTTGAAATAAATCGTTGTGCTTTTAAGTCCTTTTACCCTGGCCATATCCATATAATCTTGGTCAAGCGTGTCAACCATGCTTGTCCTGACAGAACGAAGCAGCATTCCCACCTCCCCAATAGCAAGCACTGAGCACGGCATAGCCAAGCTTTTCAGGTACGGAAAAAGACCGTCGCTTAATGGGGTATAGTCCGATATAGGAAACCATTTCAGCTTCAGTCCAAAAAAAACTATAAAAAGCATTCCTATCCAAAACGAAGGTATAGCAGAACCTATCTGCATTATGCTTCTTGAAAAATAATCAATAAATCTATCCTTATTTATTGCTGAAAGCACACCAAGTACCAACGCAATAACCGCAGCCAGAAGCATAGAAAAAAAAGCAACTGAAAAAGTTACCGGAAGCCTTTGTATAATAAGTTTAAGTACATCAGTTCCAAACAAATATGACTGTCCGAAATCAAGGCTTATGAGCCCTTTTAGCCAGTCAGCATATTGAATTATCCACGGCCTGTCAAGCCCCATGACAGCCCTGAGTTCAGCCAGCGTCTCGGCTGTCGCCTCAGTTCCGAGAATAAGCTGTGCGGCATCACCTGGAATAAACATCAGAACAAAGTATGTTATGAATGAAACGACAAATATTACAACAATTGCGCTCCAAATCCTTTTCAAAATATAATTAAGCATCAGTCTTCACCCTTTTCAAAAATCAGGGGGAACGGATAAACCGCTCCCCAAAATAATTCGTTCTCAGCTGAAGCTGATTGCTTTTAAGTTAAGCATGTCTATTGGATATATATTAAATCCATCAACATTTTCTGTAAGCCCATAGAACTTGGAAAGCGACTGAATATATACGCATGGTACCTCTTCAGCAAGTATCTGCTGTATCTGCGCGTAGAGTTCCTTACGCTTTGCCTCGTCTTTTTCCTGAAGGGCCTCATCAAGAAGCTTGTCTACATCTCCAGAAAGAAGGCTTAAATAGTCACCGCTGTCTGATCTGTATCTTGAAAGGAAGTTATACGGATCAAGTCTTCCAGAGTGCGCCACAACGGTCATATCATATTTTTTATCCGTATAAACGTCACTCATCCATGTTGCCCATTCAACTATTTCTATCTCGCATGTAATACCTATTTTTGAGAGCTGGTCTGCAATTATCTGTCCTGAATCAACATGT
>CAUHBX010000248.1 GCA_959604475.1 uncultured Eubacteriales bacterium | reverse complement strand
CCTATCTGTGCCTTCTTCTTCTCTTGAAACTTTTTTTGAGAGAAAAAGGGCAAAAATAAGAGCTATAACGCCGATTATAGGCGCTATAAAAATCCAATTTCCCATTTTTAGTCCCCCTGTTAAATTTTATTAATGTAAAATATATATAAATTAAATCCGTCCAGGCGAAAATAAATAACAAATAGTATTTTATAATTCCTGCCGCCCCTGGGATTTAAATCATATTTTGTATACTGTGCACAACTTTTTTAAACGCCTGTATATTATATCCCAATAAAAGCCTAAAATCAAGACATTTGTCGGTTTTTTTCCAGTGCTTGTGCGCATACCATATTTTGCATTATAACAGAGACAATGTCAAGGGTATACAGGCGGCAAAATTACGAAATTTGGCGATATTTCCCCTCCTTTATATGTATAATTTAACAAAGTTCGCAAATTACATAAAAAATATGTAAAACAGTAGCTTTTTTTTAGAAAATGTTTTATAATATGAAATCATCATTATGTGATTACAATAAACCATAAAGGAGTATATGATACATGGAGTTTCTAAATCATACAATTAATAAAGACATTCCTATTCCTTTGTATTACCAGGTAAAACAGATAATTCTTGACGAGATTAACAACGAAGGGGTTAAAGCTGGGGACGCTATTCCAACCGAAAAAACCTTCTGTGATATATACGGCATAAGCAGGACTACAATCAGGCAGGCCATAAGCGAGCTTGTCAACGAGGGCTATCTTTACAGGGTAAAAAGCAAGGGCACCTTTGTATCCCAGCCCAAGGTTAAGACCGACCTTGTAAACATGTACGACGGCTATAACATGGAGCTGTTCTCCCTGTCCATGACCCCGTCCACGCAGGCCATTGAGCTTACGCTGGTTAAGGCCAATTCCGAACAGGCGAGGGCGCTGGAAATCGAGGAGGGCGACAATGTAATCTACCTGTTAAGGCACAGGTATGCAGACGGCATGGCTATGGGCTATGTGGAAAGCTATTTTAAATATCCTTTATGCGATTTCCTGCTTAAGGAGGAAGAAGAAACATTTAACTCCACCTCCGTATATCATATACTGGCTAAAAGCAAGATGGCAAAAATAAAAAGAATACTTAAAACAATCGAGGCCGTCGGCGCCACCGAGGCTGAGGCCAAGCTGCTTAATATTAAAAAAGGCAGCCCCGTGAACATGTGCACAAACATCTGCTATTCGCAGGAAACGGGCACGCCGGTAATTTACGAGCTGCTGAAATACCGCGGAGACAAAAACAAGTTTTCCATTGAAATCAATATTGACTGATTAAAAAGGCTTTCCTTATCTAAAAGGGAAGCCTTTTTCAAATCTATAACTCACCGGAATAAATAAAGAACCTCATTAGGCTGTCATGCCCCGGTACAGGGAAGCTTTTTTCACCTCTTCGGATAAGGCCCCGGTGCTCGTAAAAGCCGAAGCTGCATGTGCTGTCGGTATAAAGGAAAAAGCTTTCCATGTTGTTTTCGCCCGCATAGCGCATAAACCTGTTAAACAGCTCCTTTCCTATCCCGCTGCCGCGCAGCCCCCTGTCCAGCACAAAAAAGCACAGCTCTCCGTCAAAGTCCTGCCCTGTCCCATCCAGGAGGCCTTTGTCTATCCTATCAATCCCTCCGTACATTTTAAGAGTTTTCCTTCCGTCGGCGCTTAACGCCATTGAAAATAAGGCGGATAAAAATCTCAGCCTGTATTTGAGCTTTGTTTTGTGCTTAATTCTCAAATCCTTTCCCATAATAACGCCTGCCGCCCTGCCGTCCTTTAGGGCAACGCAGGTGAAGTCCTGTTCAGCCAGACAGCCTGCCAGATACAGCTTTGCCATTTTGCGGGCTGTTTTTTCCTTACAGAACTGTTCGTAGTTCCAGGTGTCGTTAATAATTTTTTCCAGATTGGAATAATCCTGTTTTTCTATAGGTCTGAAGCTTATCATAAAAGTCCTCCTTATTATTGACTTAAACGGTTACAACAGGTATCATAAACTATACAGTTACTGTAATGTCAATAGGAGGAAAATAATGTTTTTCACAGCAGGCCAATTTGCCAAAATACATAATATAAATAAACGCACCCTGCACTATTACGATGAAATCGGGCTGTTCAGCCCCTCCCACAGGGGAGAAAACGGCTACCGATACTATACCTATCAGCAAAGCCCTACACTTGAAATGCTGCTTGCGCTGAGGGAGCTTGGCATGTCCATAGATGAAATTAAAAATTATATGGAAACCCCCTCTGTCCCAGCCTTAAAGGTTCTGCTCAGACAAAGGCAGGAGGAAATACAAAAAGCCGTTGCCAGAATGAAGGAGCTTAAGGGCATACTTGCCCAAAAGGAGGCGCAGCTTGACCTCTGCGGCTGTGCCGGGGATGAAGTGGAGCTGATACGCTGTCCCGAAGAATATCTGCTGCTGAGCCCCGTATCAAATGTGACGGACGACAGCTCCGGGTTTGAGGCGTTTTTAGGCCATCTTAACGGCGCCAAATCACTTACCTCCTTCAGAAAGGGCTGTGGAAGCATGATTTCCGCCAATAACGTGCTGGCTGGGCAGTTTGATGAATACGACTATCTCTTTACAGCCATAGACCGCCCTTTAAACAAAAAATCCCTGTTCAGGCGCCCTGCCGGCAGCTATCTGCGCGCCTTCTGCAAGGGTAGCTGGGACAGGCTTCCTGAAGCCTACGGCCGTATAGTAGGCTATGCCAAGGCCAGCGGCCTTGCGCTTACAGACTACGCCTATGAGGAGGGGCTGAACGAAATGGCAATATCAGATATGGACGGCTACATTACGCAGATACTTATAGGATGTGATATAAATTGAAAATAATAATTTCCCCTGCCAAAAAAATGAATACAGACACTGACAGCCTGGAATGCCGCGGCCTTCCTGTATATCTGGACAGGGCACAGCAGCTTATGGAAATACTGAAATCAATGTCTTATGATGAGCTGAAGCGTCTTTGGAAGTGCAATGACAAAATAGCACAGCTTAATAAGGAAAGGCTTGACGTAATGGATTTGAGAAAAAGTCTTACCCCCGCTGTTTTTTCCTACGAGGGAATACAGTACCAGTATATGGCGCCGGGAGTGTTTACATATGAAGAGCTGGATTATATTCAGGAACATCTTTTTATACTTTCCGGATTTTACGGAATGCTGCGCCCCTTTGACGGCGTTGTGCCCTACAGGCTGGAAATGCAGGCCGCCCTTTCCGGCAACGGCTTTAAATCACTTTACGGGTTCTGGGGTGATATACTTTCCGCTGGGCTTGCCTCAGAAACGGACGTAATAATAAATCTGGCCTCAAAGGAATACAGCAGGGTAATATCCGGCAGC
>CAUHBX010000247.1 GCA_959604475.1 uncultured Eubacteriales bacterium | reverse complement strand
AATGATTATAGCTTCTAAGCTGACCTTTTACGCTTACGTCCATACCCTTTTTGAGGCTTGTCACATCAAGAAGCCTGTCAGAAACGGTTATAGGAAGTATATCCTCATTATCGCTGAGCCTCTTTACCTCCATCTTAAATATATAAAAACCTTCTCCGTATACCTCATGGCTGAAAACACATTCATCTGAAATTGTGCCGGACAGGCTTACTGAATTATTCTCCGCCGCTTTGCTGTTTTCCATTATGTTTTTCCCCTCTTTCATTTGCCTGATTATAAACTACTAATTTATTTTATTCACCATGAGGAATTTAAGAACTTCAATTCTGTGAAAACAGCTCTCCCGATGTAACGGTCATCTCAATATCACCGGTAATAGCTGTTGTTATTATTGTTAGCACCTCAGATATTGGATATTTTCCGAGGATATTAACTCCAAACTCCTGAGGCTCGATAATTCTTCCTGACAAAGTCTTTATATAGCTTTGAACACAGCATTGAATTGTTTCCCTTCCGTTTTTGTTCTCATCTATAGCCGAGAAGGTCACGGCAGCCCTGCTGTTTACACCGCATGTTATAATGTTGACTCCCTTCGGAAGTATATATGGCAGTGTGCTGCAGTCGTCTGTGTTAATAATTACATAGCCTCCTGGCTTTATATTTTTAAGCTCTGCAATCCCCCCGTTTTCGTCGGCTGATAAAAAAATCAAAATATCATATACAAATATAGAAGCCTCTTTAGAGGCAATATCTGCTATAAAAACGTCAAATCCATTTTTTTCATAACCTGTCTTATACTTATATAGGCTTGAACTTCCTTCGAAATCGTTGCAAACAGCAGTTTTATATCCTGCGTCTGAATATTTCTCTCCCAAATGATTAATAAAGCTGTCGGATAAACTGCCTATTACACCTATACAAATCATACTTTTACCCCCGTTATCATTATGTAGCGGCGTACCTTACGGCACGCCTTTTGTTATTTAAAGCTGGGAGCTTTAACTTTTATTTCCTTGGGATTTTTCGTGGTCTCCGGAGATGACATATTGAAATACATCCTGGCTGCTTTTGTTGTGCCAAAGTCTCTGTTTGAGCCTGTATCCATAACCTTATTAAATGCGTCACGGAACATCTGGTTATGTGCTTCTTCCCTATTAAGAAGGAAATCTATTGTATCCCTTACCTTTTTATCGCCAATCTGGCGGTAAAGGTATTCATATACTACCTTTGCCCTCTGTTCTGATGCTATATTTGAAAGCAAGTCTGCGCATAGGTCGCCTGTTACCGATACATAGTCTGCGGTCCATGAATATCCTGATGAATTCATTAATCCAGGATTAAGGCCAAGTAATGTATGGGTCTCTATTTCTCCTGCATCAACGCATTCACAGTCAACATCATGTCCATTTAACAGATTAATCGTTTCAGCTACCATTTCCATATGACCGAGTTCTTCGGAAGCTATGTCCATAAATAAATCTTTTATATCTTTATCTTTTATCCTAAAGCTCTGCGACATATACTGCATAGCGGCTTTCATTTCACCATTTGCTCCTCCGAGCTGTTCCTGCATGAGCACCGCATACTGAGGATTTGGTCTTTCTACTTCCACCGGGTGGAAAAGCTTCTTTTCATGAAAAAACATATAATCACCCTTTTCTATTTTTAATTTAAACTGCAAATTTAGTATGTGCCTCAGAATATAAAATATACAAAGCAATATTTATAAGCTGAATTTCAGAAACCCTTTAGATTTGCGCCCGTTAACCAGTGATGTGCAGTTTAATCTTGGCATTTGGTTTATATAATTATTGTGTAAAATTGTAACCCACAAAATACTATATATCTTTTTTCTACTTTTTACGTCTTTTATACGCGGAAATCATTACAATTCGGTCTTTTTCGTGTAATTTCTTGAATTCTGTGTCGATAACTTTTACCAACAAAATTCTGTATTTTAGTTTATTTCGTCGAAATTTGTATTAAAATAAAGAAAAAGATTATTGGAGGTATAATATGGATAAAAGAATAAAGACACTTAACTACATAGTAACGATAAAAGATGACGAAAGTTCAAACAATGTCATTAGATTTTTACGTGACCAGGAATGTGTACTTTCTATTTTAGCTACGGACAATATGCTGATAAAAGACACTAAAATTGTTGATGAACAAGTAAACAAAAATAAATTTAAAACTGACGCACTTTCAACCCTTCTTAGAAAATTAAGTGTTCTTCCAAGCCACAATGGATTCCAATTTCTTGAGGCTTCAATTGAATATAAAATTTTAAGTTCCGAGCAACAGATATCTATAACGAAGGTTATCTATCCTTATGTTGCTAAAAAATTCGGTTCGACACCAAATAGGGTTGAAAGATGTATGAGAAAGGCTATTGAATATGCTTGGAACAATAACGGAAAACAGCATTTTGAAGAAGCCGCAGGCTGTACTCTTAATAAAAAGCCATCAAATTCACAATTTATTTCGCTGATAACTGAATATATAAAAGCTAATAGAGAGGAGTTTTTTGAATAAATTTTTGTTCAATAAAAACAGCCGGACCAAAGGGGTCCGGCTGTTTTGACTCATTATTCCTGCCTTTCAAGCTTTGCAGCAAGGCGTTCATCCGGGTCAACATATAATGTTTTATTCTGCTCATATATAACCATTCCAGGCTTAGCGCCCCTAGGCTTTTTTACATTCTTTCTTACAGTATAGTCTACGGGAACTTTAGACGAGTCCTTTGCTTTGCTGAAGCTTGCTGCGATTATTGCCGCCTCAATCAGTGTCTGTTCAGGCAGCTCCTTTCCAGCACATTTTATAATCACATGGGAGCCCGGGATATTCTTTGTATGAAGCCATATATCCTCACTATCCGCAAAGTGCAGAGTCAATTCATCATTTTGAACATTACTCTTTCCGGCATAAAAATCAAGTCCGTCAGTTGAAACAAAATGCATAGGCTTCGCCTTTTTAGCGTTTTGTATCTTTCCTTTCTGCTGTTTTTTAGCCTTTAAATATCCTTCACCTGTAAGCTCAGCCTTTATTTCTCTTATATCGCTGTCATCCTCAGCCGATTCAATAGCTGTGAGGACGCTTTCAAGATATTTCAGTTCCTCCTCTGTCTGTTTCTTTTGAACAGTCGCGGCGGCATATGTTCTCTTTGCCTTATTATATTTTGCAAAGTATCTGTTTGAATTCTCTGAAGCGGTAAGCATAGGGTCAAGCCTTATCTCAATTTCCGGCATTCCATCTTCATAATAGTTCATGGCTGTTAACCTGTCGGCCTTTTCTTCTATAGAATAAATATTAGCCATTATCAGTTCGCCGCACAGCTTATAATAATCTCTTTTCTCTGTGTCC
The DNA here is from genome assembly GCA_959604475.1 of uncultured Eubacteriales bacterium. Lineage (GTDB taxonomy): Bacteria > Bacillota > Clostridia > Lachnospirales > Anaerotignaceae > Metalachnospira. The sequence continues at coordinate 6 of CAUHBX010000247.1, read as the reverse complement.
TTAATA
>CAUHBX010000246.1 GCA_959604475.1 uncultured Eubacteriales bacterium | reverse complement strand
ACAGTCCTTCTCAAATTTAGTAAAGCTTGATGTCATACAATTCTCGCAAACCTGGCTATATCCAGTACCGCTTAATACACCCGCAGGATTGTCACTTTCGTCCGCTCTTCGAAATACCTCAACATCAATGCTTCCGCCCAGAACATATGCTTCTTCAAATAGTTTAAAGCTTTTGCCAAGCCTCTTCACTCTTACAAACGTTTTAATATTTGTTACGTCCGCAAGCCTGATGACGTATCCGATAATATAATCGTTTTTAGTTTTTTCAGCAGCCTGAGATATACTGTTAAAGCATGCCTTATCAAGTATAAGGTCTATATATCTGCCGTCTCTCGTCTTAGCATAGGCTTCCATTGCCTCGTTAACGGCCTTTCCGTCTATCTCCTGAAAGTCTGTAAACTTTCTTTCAGAAAAAGCTTCTTTCAGCCTCTCAAGAGGTATCGTACCGCCGTTAATCAGATATGCCTCGCCGTTTACGCCCGACAATTCCTGCTTTATAAGTACTTTTATATTATGGTAATCATTTTTATAAAGAAAAACATCTATAAGCTTTTCCTCTGGAGTAAGCCCTGCAAGAGATTTATAGACTCCTGTTAAATGAGCGGACAAAAGCTCTTCAAAATTATGAATTTCGCCTGGAGCTAGTTCTCCGTACCCACTGTCCGTTAATATTCTCAAAGCATCCTCGGCCGTAGCCGCGTCCGCCATCTGCATCAGCCTATCTTTTGGGATAAGATTGTTTTCCATTGAACGAACCGCCGCAACTGCGAAAGGGTAAATCTTATGTTTTGACATATATACCCCTCCCTTACTCAAAAAGTATTTTTGCTGCGATTTGCTGTATGTCTTCTTTTTCAATAGTGATTATAGAACCGAATGAATAATTATATTCAATATCTCCGTTTCTGATGATTATGCCGCCTTTGATGTCCGCTGTCCGCTCTGAAAGAGTAAACCCTTTTTTGGAAATCACCTCTGAAAGTCTTGTCTTATCCATTTCTGAGACAATAACCTCCGTCCCTAGGCTCTTATCTATGCTGTCAAGCATGTTACCTATAACCTTTACATATTCATCGTCAGGAAGGCTTATAAGTCTCTTTTCGGCTTCCTCTATTACCTCTTCCAGCAATAGCTGTTTCTGAGCAAGCACAGCCTTTTTTGCCTGCATTTCTGCTCGTGAAATCTGTTTAGCCGTTACTTTTTCCTTTTCCTCGGCAACTATCTTGTCGTTTTTGGCTTTCTCCTTAGCAGCTTTTTCCTCTGCTTCATTAATTATGGCGTCGGCTGCATTTCTAGCCTCCGATAAAATATTCTTAACGGACTCATCAGCATCGGCTATTATCTTATCAATAATAATTCTGCCATCATTCATAGGAGTATCCTCCTTTTCTTATATTAATTATAACTGGATGCTGTTGATCATAAGGAATGAAACAAGGAGCGCAAGAACCGCGTATGTCTCAACCATTGCAGCGAAAAGCATACCCTTTGAAAGCTCATTAGGCTTTTTGCCTACAAGCATAATACCTGAAGCTGCTGCCCTGCCCTGATAAATTGCTGATATAAGGCCAACAATACCCATAGGAATAGATGCTGCAAATATTGACGCACCCTGAGCAACAGTGAGGTCGACCATTCCGTCTCCTCCGAGAAGGCCTATTTTAACCATTATAATGAATGCTATAAGAAGTCCATAAATACCCTGCGTACCAGGAAGAACCTGAAGAACAAGCACCTTTGAAAACTTATTCGGGTCTTCTGAAACAACTCCTGCGGCAGCCTGACCGGCAATACCAACACCTACCGCACTGCCAATGCCTGCAAGTCCGGCTGCAAATGCAGCTCCCAAACAAGCTAATACTCCACCGCTTAATAATGTCTCTACCATATCATTTATCCTCCTTATTTATAATTTTAAAGAATTTGGTCTTTCCGGATAACGGGGAAAATGCCCTTCCGCCTCCCGAATAGAATTTTCCGAAAAACTCTACGTATTGAAGTCGGCAGGAATGAACGTATGCACCAAGTGCATTAATCGCCAAATTGAATACCGTGCCAAACAGGAATACTGCTATAAATACTATTATTCCAACAATACCGCTGCCCGCAAGCGAGCCCAGTATATTAACAACCTTAGCAACAACTCCGGTTGCAAGTCCAAGCGCAAGAAGCCTTGAATATGAAAGCACATCCGAAAGGTAGCTGGTTATACCATACAGACTTCCAAAGCCTCCTGTAATTTTTCCAAAGCCTTTCTTACTACGGCCTCCTGTAACAATTATTCCAACAGCCCCTGCAATTGCCATCCATTTACCTATAGATGAAAGAGCCGGTGTCATCATTGAGCCTACTCCAAAAAGCACAAGTCCAATAAGAAGCAAGTACCAAAAACCTATGTCAAAAAGTGCGTCCCAAGGCTTTTTGTCTTTAATAAGCATGTACGCCTGCATTCCCATTCCCACAAACATATGGATTGCTCCAAGTATTAACGAGAATATTAAAAGAGTCATAGGCTCTTTCAAAGGGTCAATCCAAACAGGATTAATTGTAATCTCTCTGCCAAGGAATGTAGTTGAAAATACTGTCAGCGCATCTCCAAACCAGCCTCCAAAAAGCACACCCCAGAAAAATGTTGATATACCGCACCAGAAGAACATAGTTATCATTTTTTTCATTGTTCCTTCAAATTTAAACTTCTTAGAAAGAGCAAAACACGCTGCCGATAGTATTATACCGTAGGCCGCATCCGAAAGCATAAGTCCGAAGAACAGGAAATAGAACGGAGCCATTATAGGCGTTGGGTCAACTTCCGTTGCTAACGGCATGCTGTACATTTCTGTAACAGCCTCAAACGGAGACGCGAATTTGTTATTTTTGAGAAGAATTGGCGTTTCCTCATTTTTGATAGGTTCGCTGATTTCGTAATAGCATTCATGCTTATCAAGGAGCTTTTTAACATTTTCAGATGACCCAGTAGGAATCCAACCGTCAAAACAGAATACCTTCTTTGTATTTATCATATCGCCTACAGCCTTAGCCCTGTCTCTTTTCAGCAATAGGTCGTCATAGGCGTATTCAATTTTTTCCTTATGCCTTGCAAGTTCCTTAAGACGCTCCTCATTAGAGCTAATTTCGTTCTTCACAAATGACATTTTCTTATCATAAGCTTGAATGGCCTCTTCAGCATTCCCATTATTTTCGCTTAATGAAACAGATGTAAAACTGAATTGTTTCAGTGATTCCAAAACCTTGGATTTCTCGTCTTTCAGACAGATAAGACAGAGATATGTCTGAGTTTTATCAGAGCTAACTTTCTGTACAACTGCCGACGGTACCTCTTCCAAAACTGTGTTTAAAAGAACGTCATAGTTTG
>CAUHBX010000245.1 GCA_959604475.1 uncultured Eubacteriales bacterium | reverse complement strand
ATTACATAGGCGGATTGAAATCAGGGATACCTGGACTTGACCTGATTGTTTTTCCCGAATACAGCACACACGGTATTATGTATGATTTTGACGAGATGATGGAGCTTGCCGCTTCAATAGATGGCGAGGAGGTAGCAATCTTCAAGCAGGCGTGTATCGATAACAAGGTCTGGGGAGTTTTCTCTCTGACAGGTGAAAGGCATGAGGAGCACCCTAAGAAGGTTCCGTATAATACGTTAATCCTCATTAACGACAAGGGCGAAATAGTCCAGAAATATAGAAAGATGATACCATGGACACCGATTGAAGGCTGGTATCCTGGAGACAGGACATATGTAAGCGAGGGACCCAAGGGGTTAAAAATAAGCCTGATTATATGCGATGACGGCAACTACCCTGAAATATGGCGAGACTGTGCAATGCGAGGCGCGGAGCTGGTTATCAGGTGCCAGGGCTACATGTACCCGGCAAACCAGCAGGAGGTCAATGTTGTTCCGGTTATGGCATGGTGCAACAACGTATACGCAGCCGTTGCCAATGCGGCAGGCTACGACGGAGTTTATTCATACTTCGGACATTCATCAATATGCGGCTTTGACGGCAGGGTGCTTGGTATTACAGGAACAGAGGAATACAGCTACCAGTACGCACAGCTCAGTGTAAGCGCAATAAGGGACTCCAGAGAAAACTGGCAGTCGCAGAACCACCTTTACAAGCTGCTCCACAGGGGCTACACAGGAACTATCAATTCCAAAGAGGACAGATACGGCGAGCCGGAATGCCAGTTTGAGTTCTACCGCAACTGGGTGAACGACCCGGCGGGCACACAGAAAAAGGTGGAGGAAATGACAAGAAAGCTTCCCGGAGTAAAATGGGCGCCAATTGACGGCATACCTTATGAAGAATAGATTTGACAAAATATAAAAGACAGCTTGTCAGCAACGTGTGATTACATCAGGAATGGGGGACATTATTATGAAAAGAAATTTATTAGCTAAGACAGCCGCACTTGCCCTTTCAGCCGCAATAGCACTTTCGGGCTGCGGTTCAAGCTCATCTTCCTCGGAAGGCTCATCGGGCGGAGGTAATCCGTCGGATACAATTAAAATTGGTATACTTTTTTCAGAGACCGGCTCAACGGCCCTCAGTGAAAAAACAATGACAAACGCCTGTATAATGGCCTTTGACGAGATTAACGCGGCAGGAGGCATTAACGGAAAGCAGATTGAATACATACACGAGGACTATGCTTCCGACCCGGCGACGGCCACAGAGAAAATAAAAAAGCTTATCCAGCAGGACGAGGTTGTAGCAACGGTAGGCTGCTATACATCGGCAAGCCGCCAGGCTACTCTTCCTACCCTTAAAGAGGAAAATTCGCTGCTTGTATACCCTACATACACCGAAGGCGAGGAGGTTCACCCCAACTGCATTTACGTAGGCTGTATGCCTAATCAGCAGGCTACGGAATTCATTCCATATCTGCTTGAAAATGTCGGTAAAAAGGTTTTCCTTGTGGGCTCTGATTATGTATTCCCCAAAACCTGCAACAAGCAGGCAAGGGCGTTAATAGAAATGTACGGAGGAGAGGTTGTAGGAGAGGAATATGTGCCGCTTGGAGGAACCGACTTCTCTACAGTCTGCAACAAGATAAAGGATTCGGGTGCAGAGCTTGTATACTCTGCCGTTGTCGGAGACTCAAACACAGCTTTCTTCAAAAATTTCGCCCAGTACGGGCTTGACGCAGCTGAAACTCCTATCTGCTCAATTGCGATTGACGAAAGTATTCTTCAGGCGGTTGGAGCGGACTACGCCGAGGGACATTATGCCTCTATGGCATATTTCTCAAGCCTTGGAACAGAGGCTTCCGATGCGTTTGTTGAAAAATACAACAGCTTATACAATGACGGAACAGTTGTAACAGTTGTAACGGAGTCGGCATATTCAAGCTGCTATCTGCTCGCTGAGGCGCTTGAAAAGGTAGAAGACCCGACTGATACCGATGCCCTTATAGCTGCCTTTGCGGGAATTGAGTATGATGCTCCCCAGGGCAGAATTAAGGTGGACGAGGAAAACCACTGCACATGGCTATACACAAGATTTGCCCAGATACACGACGGACAGTTTGACATTATATATTCATCGGACGAAGCATTAAGGCCGGAGCCCTGGCCCGCAGTGCTGTATCCCGAATACGAGAATTCAAACTTTATGCCGGACTGGGGCGACCCGGCCTGCTATCCGCAGTAAGCATTAAAAGCAGTCAGCCCAAAATCCAGCTGCCATTCAATGTTGATTGGCCGCTGGATTTTAATTATCAGAAAGGAGTGATACGGATGGCAACCTTTATATCACAGATAGTAAACGGATTAAACCAGTCTGCTGTTCTGCTTATTGCGGCATTGGGGCTGTTGATTATATTCGGGCTTATGAACGTCATAAACATGGCCCACGGCGAAATGATAATGATAGGAGGCTTCTGCGCCTATATAGCCACAAGCGTGTGGCATCTTCCGTTCGCGGCGGCTTTAATATTCGCCTTTGCCGTAACCGCGCTGTTCGGAGCGCTGACGGAAATACTTATTATTAAAAGGCTTTACGCCAAGCCGACGGAAACAATACTGGCAACCTACGCCTTATCCATAATATTAACGGAGGCGGCAAGAATTGTATGGCCGCTTTCACAGAATGTGGCAATGCCTATACCAGGAGTACTCAAGTTTGGGGGCGTCGCAATACCCTATTACAACATTTTTGTTGCCGTTATAGCGGCAGGGCTTCTTATATTTACAGTTGTTTTTTTCAAACGTACAAAGTTTGGCAAAAAAGTAGGAGCAATAACGCAAAACAGGCAGATGGCAGAGTGCCTGGGGATTAAGACGTCAAAAATTGATACAATGACTTTTGCCTACGGCGCAGGACTTGCAGGTATCGCCGGCTGCGTGCTTGCCCCGACAACCGGAGTGTCCTATACAATGGGCTCGGTTTATCTGACGGACTCGTTCCTTACGGTAGTACTCGGAGGCGTACAGTCAATGATAGGAGTAGCCGCATCGTCAGGTATTATGGGCGAGGGCAGAACGATAATGGCAGGTTTCCTAAACGAGACATGGGCGAAAATTATCATATTCATGTGTGTAATTATACTGCTTAGGTTCAAGCCCGAGGGCTTGTTCCATAAGGAAAGGAGGTAAACCCATGACATTTGGAAAAACGGCAAAAATGCCGGTAAACAGATATATAGATATAGCGATATTAATTTTTTTGATAGTATTTCCACTTTTCACAAAGGAATTCAGGGTTGAGATGATGGGAAGGTACATATGCTACGTCATATTCGCACTGTCCCTTGACCTGCTTTGGGGATATACGGGACTTTTAAGCCTT
>CAUHBX010000244.1 GCA_959604475.1 uncultured Eubacteriales bacterium | reverse complement strand
TGGCCAGGACATAAAAATCCTTCCACGCGATAGCGTATGAGTTTTCCAGGTTCTCTCCTGCCAAAGCACCGTCTATATAAAACGACCGTCCCTGGGTGTATTTCTCCCCTGTGATGTCCTGCGCTGTAACGGCATATATGCCAAGCTTTGTTGCGAAAAGGCTTTCGTTCAGGTAGGCGAAATTAAACCTCCCGACAGCGCCTGCACCCTGCACTGTGTTCACAATGGGAAAGGCAGCCTGGGTGCTTTTGCCGTCATCTGTTGCCTCCATTGTTCCATGGCGCATTATAACGTTTCTGCCGTCCTCCCCTCCTCTTTTATGGGCTGCCAGATAATTCCCCACAAGCGAATAGCCTATTACCTCCGAGTTGTCCTGCCCCAGCACACAGTTCCATGTATCGCCGAAATACGAAGGGTCGTCCTTCTGGCTGTAAAAATCCATATTGGGATAATCGGGGTTTCCCCCGACAAACAGCCTGTCCGCCGCCCCGTCAACGCCGTACGGTATGGATACGGTGCACTTGTTTATTTTATCGGCGGAGCCCTCAACCGTGCGTGAGGCCGTTATCCTTACGTTATCGGTACCCTTTACGGCAGGCTCCGCAGGCGCTGTTTTAAATTTCACCGTCCCAAGCTTTAAATCAGCGGTATAGTGCGTAGAGGCTGTTTTCTCCTCCCATTCGCCGGAGGCATTCATCAGCTCCACCTTGTCAACGCTGTCCAGCTCCTTATACGGAAGGCTAAAGGCAACGGACGTGCCGTCGCCGTAAAACTCCGAAATAAATTTTGGCTGCAACAAATTAAGCGGGTCAAGAGTTGTGCCACCTCCCGAGGCCGCGCGTCCGATAATAACCGTTGGCACAGTGGCTATCTCGCTGATTTTCTTAACGGCGTATTCCTCGCTTCCCTCAAATTTCCCATAACAGATAAGCTCCTTGCCGTCAAGTATATATAGCCTGCCCTTCATCTGCCACGCCTTTGACCTTGCCTCGTTCATATCCTCATAAACGGAGGTTTCACCGTCATAGAGGCGATTTCCCGAATGAACGAGCCTTTTGCCCTTAAAGTGGAAAACGCCGTATATAATGTCGGGGTACGACCCGTCCGGATAGTACCCCATCCTTTTACGAACTTTTCCCGGAGTGTCCCTTATCATGTTGGGGGCCTCCGGGCTTCTGCCGCCCTCCACGTTGGCTGGCGAATTTGTAAGGTCCACGCCCTTGAAGTTTTTAATAGCTGTCACCGTTCTGCCCGCTGAACGTGGCATGCCAAGCATTCTCATCAGCTCCACCAGCCTTTTGTATCTATAAATTCATCATCAGTATTGCCGCTGTCAAAAAAGCTGCCCCTTATGTCCTCCAAAAGTACCGTAAACTCATTCCAATAGACCGCCGAAAGCGCAGCGTCGTCATCCTTATAAAGCTGGCTTGCCATAAACCACGGCAGCAGCGAGCATACCTCCGGGTACAGCGGCATTTCGTAATCATCCGCCGTGTCCGCTGTAAGCTCTTTTGGGTATGCCTTATAAAACACCGTAAAGGTTCCCGGCCTGCCAAGCAGAAGAATGTCGCCGCCCACCAGCCTGTAGTCCGGGCAATGTTCAAGGCCGGCGCCGTAGTATACGGCGTGAAGCGCGTAAAAATCCGGTACAAGCTCCCTCATGCTGACGCGCTTTATATCCTTAGCCACGTCGTTTTCTATTTCCACAGACTTAATTATATGCCTTACAGATGAGGCCATATAGTTAAGGCAGGCGTTAGCAGCACCGGGCATTGCGGCTATATAGGGCATGGCCGTGTCGTCAGAGGTTATCTGTGACGTATCGTTTGAAAACAGCTTTTGAAGGGTTATTAGTTTTATTGTACCCCAGTTCATTTATATGCCTCCTTTAAAACCGTCCTTCGGCTTGCAATGCTTTTTAATCTAGCCGTCCTTCGGCTTGCAAATCTTACTTTTTGTAACGCCCCTAATCCACGCCTTGGCTACACATCCTGTAGAGGTTAATGTTTAAGCCATAGCCGTTCCAGACAGGCCCTCTCCGCAGACAGCAAAGCCCCTCCAGTTATTGAAGCCTGCGCCGAAGCGTGCCCTGCCCTTCCAGACGTTGGCGTCGGTATTGGGGTCTATATCGCTTTTAACGGTAAGAGACAGCCTGTCTACCCAGGGCGCCGCCATGTAATCCTGATTGAATTTGCTGTCAGCCATTATAAAATACGGCTTGCTGCCTGTGCCAAGGCCAGAGGGAAGGTAATTCCACACGATTACATTCCAAAGGCCAAGCTGGAAGTTGACCGCGTTGTTGCTTGTGCCCGGGTCAAGCTCAGAACCTACGGCCGCGAACACCGCCCTTTTAAGCGCGCCGTTATTCGGGATAATAATTGTGTCGGGCGCAACGTTAAGTATATTTCCGTCGTCGTCCTTAAACTTCTGCATTGCCTCCTGCATGGAATCCATTACGCCCTGTGAAAACGCCCCGGTGAAAATATTTGACTGGTTTGCCGTGCCCTTTGTAATAGAGGGGTGGGCCTTTGAAAAAAGCGGAGCACCGTCGGCAGATGCTGTGCTGTAGGCCTTTCCCCCTATTACGGTTGTGGCGTTAATACCGCCTGCAAGAAGGGCCGCCGCGAATTTTTCCCTTGTCCTGTTGTAGCTTGTGGCAAAGATATTCGCCCTGGATTTGATTTTACCGAATTTGGCGTCCTCAATCATTTCCGCCGTGGCCTCAAAGGAGCTTTTCCATGTGGTTGGGGTAATTATTTTGTCATAGCCCTCCTGAATTGAAGTCTTAGGATAGGCACCGTTTTCGCCCACATCCTGAAAATCTCCGAGGGAGGTCTCCTGCGTATACCTTTCCGAGAAGTTTTTGGAGGTATCCATGTAGAAAATCTTGTCTATACAGCTCATCTGCTGGAAGCTCTCCACATTCTGTTCTATTATCGCTCTGATAGGGTACTGCGACTTTCCGTAAATGCTGTCGTTTACACCGCTGCCCTCTGAAAAAATTATTCCTGCCATTATTTATCTCCCTCCTTACGCAAAGTGGCCGACAACTCTCATTCCGCCGTCCGCCTCGTCAATTGTAAATACTCCGCTTGCTGTTGTGGCTGTTACCGTAAGGCCGTCTGTGCCAAGGGTTACGGCCGAACCGATAAGGCTTGCCGCTGCCGCTGCTGTTGACTCAACCTCAAAATACGTCGTACTCCTTACCGCAATTACAGGAAGGCAGCCGCTGGAGTCGGGCTTGCTTCCTGCTGAAATATGTGTCGGCCTGTCTGTTGCCCCAGCCTTTGTAAGCCTGCCGCCTGTAAGCTTTAATGCTTCTCCGAGGCTGTATGCCTCATCCTCCGTTACGGGCAGGTTGTGTATAATCGGCTCCACGTCCGCCACTGCCCTTTTTG
>CAUHBX010000243.1 GCA_959604475.1 uncultured Eubacteriales bacterium | reverse complement strand
AAATAAATTTCCCCGTCCTCAATATATTTTAGAAGAGTTGATTTCAGTATGAAAAAGTCGGACTTTTCCTTTGTAAAAATGTCGTCCCATGTGACAATCAGTTTCCTGAAAAACCTTTCCATATACTCGTCAAAGCCCTGTTCATAGGAGGATTTAATTATAGAGTCAATAATATCGGGCGGAAGAAAGAATTCACAGCCCCTGGCAAGAAACATTTGAAACTCTCCGTAAGCATAAAAATTGCTTCTGTAGCCTGTCTGCATCATTTCTTTGGCTGTCGTAGCCATTATTAGAAGATGGTTTATTTTAAACAGGGACAGTGCCTTTTCATAAATTTTCTGAACTTTTTCCGGGTCGGTTATTACAACAGCAAGGGTTATTTTACCAAACTGGTCAATGGAGCAGAGCACGGCGGCCTTGTTTTTGACAATTATAAGGTTTTGGTCTCCAAAGTTGATATTATCATAGAAGTCAAATGAAATATAATGATACTTATTGATAAAGCTATAAAGGGGAAGATAGTCCCACTTTGACATATTGGACATATTAATTCCTATTTTTACCTTTACAGGCGCGCGCATATCAGGCTCAGGCTCGTAGTCAGCGGTGTCCTTTTTCATCATTGAACATATATCCAAGGTACACAAAACGTCTACAGGCTCAGAGGAAGAATATATTGTTTGCGGAAGCTCCCGTGTTATATAATCCATGATTTCGTATCTGTTTACAAGCACCCTGGCATGGTGAATGACATTTTTCTTTATCTGGGTGTCATTATAGGTCATTGAGTTTTTAAACGCGTCCTTGAGAATTGTATATATGTATGTTTCCAGCTGGTCTGCTTTAACGCTGACGGAAAACTCCGAGCAGAAGTTATCCAGCTCATTTTGATAATTTATCTCATCGGCGAAGGCCTTGGCCAGATTTCGGTTTATTGTCCCTGCAACTCTTGCTGCGGGAAGCTTGGATTTGTTGCACCATTTACTTATATATGATATATCATATCCGGCAATATCTGCGGCAGCGGACATTTTCATATCTGTAAATTTAATCAATTTTTTTAACAGTTCTCCATAATCGCTCATTTGCCTTTCCTCCTAAAATAACGCTTAGTTTGATTATAGTTTAAAAAATCAAATGTGTAAATAATATTTTGTCAAGTTGATTTCAAATTGTGTCAAAAAATAAAGTCAAAGAAAATTGAATAAAACAAAGTCTCCTTGATTTCATTCCATATCAACAAAACACGCTGTATAATACACTCAACAGCAAAGATTAAATAAAATTTAAAAGAGAGATAAGGAAAGGAAGAGAGAATTATGGGAATGGAACAGTATCGTATGAGAATGCATCATGTAGGAATAGTACTGCCGACAATAGAGGCCGCTAAGGATGTTATGGATATTATCGGCGCAGAGGTTGACTACCAAGGCTACGTAAAGGCTTATACAGCTGACCTTATTTTTACAAAACACGGAGCATATGAAAGCCCTATTGAATTTATTATCCCAAGAGGCGGAGTTCTTGCTGAATACAACAAGGGAAGAGGCGGAATTGCCCATATCTGCATAGAGGTAAACGATATTAAAGGCGCAACAGAGGAGCTTATTTCAAAAGGATTTGAAATGCTTGAAAAAGAGGCTGTTGAAGGAACTGATGATATTATAGTAAACTTTCTCCGTCCCAAATATTCTCACGGTATCCTTATTGAACTGGCTGAGACCGTAGCCCCTATCAAAAGAGACTGATTTTTGAAGCAACCCGGAGGTTTTGTATATGAAAAAAGTAAATGTTTTATCACCGGCTGAGGCCGCAATGCTTATAAAAGACGGGGACACAGTAGCTACCGGAGGCTTTGTCGGAAGCGGAAGCCCTGAAACTCTTTCAAGCGCACTTGAAAAGCGCTTTATGGAAACAGGAGAGCCTAAAAATCTTACATATATATACGCGGCTGGACAGGGGAACCGCGACGGCAGGGGTTCAGACCACTTCGCCCATGAGGGAATGGTAAAAAGGGTTATCGCAGGACACTGGAACATGGCCCCGAATCTCGGACAGCTTGCAATGGACAACAAAATTGAAGCCTACAATATACCGCAGGGCGTACTCTGCCATATGTATAGGGATGTTGCCGCACACAGAATCGGAACGGTTACCCATGTAGGACTTCACACATTCGCAGACCCCAGAATTGAGGGCGGAAAGCTGAACAGCAAAACAACCGAGGATTTGGTTGAGGTAATAAACATTTTCGGCCAGGAACGGCTCATATATAAAACCCAGCCGATAGATGTAGCATTAATAAGGGCTACCTTTGCCGATGAAAACGGAAATATATCAATGCACAAGGAAGTATGCCCCTGCGATGCAACCGCAATGGCGCAGGCGGCAAGAAACAGCGGCGGAAAAGTAATAGTTCAGGTTGAAAGGGTTGTAAAGTCAGGAAGCATTGACCCTAAGCTTGTAAAAATACCGGGAATACTTGTTGACGCAGTAGTCGTTTCAACACCTGAAGAGCACCAGCAGTGCTTCAATAAGGACTACGACCCCACTCTTACGGGAGAGGCATACGCACCTGATGGAGCCTTTGAAGCGCTTCCTCTTTCCGCTAAGAAGATTATCGGAAGAAGAGCTGCAATGGAGCTTTCAGAAAATAAGGTTGTCAACCTTGGCATCGGCGCGCCTGAATATGTTTCGGCGGTTGCCAATGAAGAGGGCATAGGTGACTATATGACGCTTACAGTTGAGGCGGGCCCCATAGGAGGCATACCAATGGGCGGAACACAGTTCGGCGGTTCAAGAAACGCTGACTGCTATTTCGACCAGAACGTAATGTTTGATTTCTATGATGGCGGAGGTATTGACCTTGCGTTCCTCGGACTTGCGCAGGCAGACGAAAAGGGGAATGTAAACGTTTCCAAGTTTGGGCCGAGAATAGCCGGATGCGGAGGCTTTATTGACATTACACAAAATTCAAAGAAGGTATTTTTCTGCGGAACATTTACAGCGGGCGGACTTAAGACAAAAATAGAAAACGGAAAGCTTATAATTGAGAAGGAAGGCAGAGAACCTAAATTCCTGAAGCAGGTTGAGCAGATAACTTTCAGCGGCGATTATGCCGCGTCAATGAGCCAGCCTGTAATGTACATAACCGAAAGGGCAGTGTTTGAGCTTAGAAAAGACGGCGTTTATCTTATTGAGGCTGCTCCCGGAATCGACATTCAAAAACAGATTATCGATGTGATGGGATTTGAACCTAAGATTGACGGAGCCGTTAAAATAATGGATGAACGTATATTTAAGGACGAACTTATGGGTCTTAAGAAATAAGGAGGATTATAATGAATTTTGAGTTTAACGAAAATCAGAATGATTTAAGGGCAATGGTAAGGGAACTGGCGGAGAAGG
>CAUHBX010000242.1 GCA_959604475.1 uncultured Eubacteriales bacterium | reverse complement strand
AGCAACAGGTAGTATTCAAAAATTTTCTAATGTTCAGTGGAAGAAAAAAGTTAGAGCGGTATGTCAGGCTTTTCATTGAAACGATTTTTCCCAGTAAAAAAGCTCCTTTGCAGCAAAGGAGCTTTTAATAATTACTTATTTGTTATTATACTATACCCTGCGCAAGCATAGCCTCTGCAACCTTTTTAAAGCCTGCAATATTGGCGCCCACAACAAAGTTATTCTCATAGCCATATTCCTTTGCGGCTGATGACATTTCCTTATAAATATTAACCATAATGCTTTTAAGTTTAGCGTCTACTTCCTCAAACGTCCAGCTAAGCCTCTGGCTGTTCTGGCTCATTTCAAGAGCTGATGTAGCAACGCCGCCTGCATTGGCAGCCTTAGCGGGAGCGAAAAGAATTCCGTTATTAAGGAATACGTCTATAGCCTCAAGCGAGCTTGGCATATTTGCGCCTTCTCCTACTGCGTAGCAGCCGTTTGCAACAAGGGCCTTTGCATCATCCTCAAGAAGCTCATTCTGTGTAGCGCATGGAAGGGCGATATCGCATTTTACAGTCCATACACCTCTGCCTTCATGGTATTCAGCGTTCGGCCTGTACTCAAGATATTCTTTGATGCGTCCGCGTTTTACTTCCTTAATTTCCTTAACAGCCTTAAGGTCTATTCCTTCCTTATCATATACCCATCCGTTTGAGTCTGAAAGCGTAACAACCTTTGCGCCAAGCTGTGACGCCTTTTCAGCAGCATAAATTGCAACATTTCCCGAACCTGAAATTGTAACAACCTGTCCTGCTATTGATTTGCCGGCTGCCTTAAGCATTTCATCCACGATATAAACAAGCCCGTAGCCTGTAGCCTGTGTACGAACAAGCGAGCCGCCGTATGTCAGACCCTTTCCTGTCAAAACGCCCTCATATTTTCCTGTTATTTTTTTGTACTGTCCGTAAAGGTAGCCAATCTCCCTTGCGCCTACACCGATATCCCCCGCCGGTACGTCAACGTCAGCTCCGATATATTTGCAAAGCTCTGTCATAAAGCTCTGGCAAAATCTCATTATCTCGTTGTCAGATTTTCCCTTAGGGTCAAAATCCGAACCGCCCTTGCCGCCTCCGATAGGAAGACCTGTAAGCGAGTTTTTAAAAATCTGTTCAAAGCCAAGGAATTTAATAACGCCAAGGTTTACTGAAGGGTGCAGACGAAGTCCTCCTTTATAAGGTCCGATTGCACTTGAGAACTGTACTCTGTAACCCTTATTTACATGTACCTTACCTGCATCGTCTACCCAGGGAACTCTGAACATAATAACACGCTCTGGCTCCACAAGCCTTTCAAGAAGACCTGCATTCTGGTATCTTTCGTCTTTTTCAATTATGGGCTTAAGTGAATTAAGAACCTCTGTAGCGGCCTGATGGAACTCTGGCTCCCCGGGATTTCTCTTAATTAAATCAGCCAATACTTCATCTACGTAGCTCATTTAAATTTCCCCCTAAATTATATTTATTTTGCCTGTCCTAATATTGTTAATATAGGGTTTGGCTTTTTGTGAGTTCTATTATAATCACTTTAGAGTGATATAGCAACAAATTTCTTAGAATTATGATATTTTTTTATACTTCTTATAATTATATTGTCATAACCATTACAAAAAACTCAAATTTTACCGATAAAACCAATATAATTTAAAACAACATATCCAAACCGATTTAATATTTTACGCAAAACTATCTAAAAAAGACATTAAAATCGTATATTTTTGAGGTATCGGTCAATCATTTGTGGTATACTTAATAATGTTCGGAAGAGCGTGCCTATGCTCTATCCGGGGCCATTTTCTAGTTGGAGGAATTAATATGATTTTATATTTCAGCGGTACAGGAAACAGCAGATATGCGGCAGAGCTAATAGCTTCTGTTACAGAAGACGAGTTGGTATCCCTTAATAATATAATAAAGGATGGAAAGGAACCTGATTTTAATTCCGATAAGCCCTTTGTTGTAGTATGTCCAACATACGCATGGAGAATTCCAAAAACAGTTGAAGCATTAATTAGGAAATCGGAATTTAAGGGCAGCAAAGATATATATTTTTATCTTACCTGCGGTGGCGGCGCCGGAAACGCCTATGGATATGCAAAAAAGCTCTGCGATGAAAAGGGATTGAATTTTAAAGGACTAAAGTCCGTTGTGATGCCTGAGAATTATATCGCTATGTTTAATGTGCCCGATAAGGCATCCGCCGATAAAATAATCGAAAATGCCCGTCCGAAAATACTGAGGGCTGCACAGACAATTAAAAGCGGAGGATTATTAAAAGAGCCTGTAGGTATTATGGGAAAGGCTTTAAGCTCTGCAGTTAATCCAATATTCTATCCTCTCTTTGTAAGCGCCAAAGGATTTTACGCTGACGAAAAATGCGTAAGCTGCGGTAAGTGTGCTATAGTCTGTCCACTGAACAATATAGAGATTGCCGACGGTAGGCCAGTATGGTCAGATAATTGTACGCATTGTATGGCATGTATTTGCCTTTGTCCTGCTGAAGCAATAGAATATAAAAACAAATCAAAAGGAAAACCAAGATATCATATATGAGGTGTAAAATGATAATAGAAACAAAAAGGCTTATTCTCCGTCCGGTTGATGTGCATGACGATATTGATATTTACGAATACTCAAAGGATGAGTCAGTCGGAAGAAACGCCGGCTGGAAACCCCATGATAACATTGAGGAAACAAGAGAAATTATGCAGGATGTATTTATTGACCAGGAAGGCGTTTTCGGAATAATTTTGAAGGAAAATAAAAAACTGATTGGTACGATAGGGCTGATTGACGACCCGAAAAGAATGAATGAAAGCGCACGGATGATTGGCTATGCCCTTTCTAAAAATTACTGGGGACATGGCTTTATGACCGAAGCGGCAGAGGCTTTGCTGCACTATGGATTTAATCTGCTGAACACGGAAATTATATCGGCATACTGTTACCCCGGAAATTTACGTTCTAAGTCCGTAATCAAAAAGTGCGGCTTTACGTTTGAAGGGTGTCTCAGGCTTTGTGAAATACTTTATGATGGAACCACATACGACAATGAGTGTTATTCAATAACAGCTGATGAATATAAAAAAACGGTCTGAAGAAAGCTTCAGGCCGTTAAAAATGTTATCCCGGGATGCCGTCCCTGCATTTTGACACCTAGCCTAGGCTAGGTGGGTGTCCGCAGATAGAATTCTGCCATCCGCTGCCCAAAGGGAATTAGCTTGCGGCCCGACATATGTCCTTCTCGTATTGGACTCCCGTTTATGAAATGTAGGTTCAAAAAAAACAGGTTCTCGAACATTCCAGGAAACTTTATTTTCACTTGAGATCATTATACACATATTATTTATTAAATTAAATATTATAATTTA
>CAUHBX010000241.1 GCA_959604475.1 uncultured Eubacteriales bacterium | reverse complement strand
GTTCCTGATTACCTGAGCCGTTTTATGCCTCATTATCATATTTTTAAGCTGGCTGGGACGTCTTAAGTCAATATATCTGTATTTAAGCCTTAAATCGTCCTTAACCGTGATTTCATCCTCAACCTGAAAGGGAGTTGTCTCGCTTTCGGAAAGTATTCTAAGTTCAGAAGCAATAATCTCTATTGCGCCGGTTTTCATATTTTTGTTGACGTTTCCCTCTGTCCTGGCGGCCACCACGCCCTTTACAGCCACAACAAATTCGCTTCTTATTGTCTCAGCCCTGGCAAATAAATCCTTATCGGCGTTGTTGCCGTCCACAACAGCCTGAACGATACCTGTCCTGTCCCTCAAAGCGATAAATATAAGCTGGCCGAGGTCACGTCTTCTCTGTACCCAGCCCATTACGGTAACTTCGCTGCCTATAAGCGACTCGCTTACATCGCAGCACATATGGCTTCTTTTCAAGCCGGTCATTGCTTCTCCCATTTAAAAAATCTCCTTAAACCAAATATTATATTTTATAATACCACTGTTTTACAAAAATCTCAACATTCCTTGGCATCTCCCCATATTCTTTCAAGGGAATAGAAGCCCCTCTGTTCCTTGTCAAATACATGGACAATAAGGCTGCCGTAGTCAAGAAGTATCCAAACGCCGCCCGAATACCCCTCTGAATGGTGAAGCTTAAAGCCCGCCTTGAAAAGCTTTTCATTTACATTGTCAGCCATTGCCCTTATCTGATTGGGATTGCTTCCGCTGCCGATAACAAAATAATCGGCTATATTGCTCAAACCCTTAAGGTCAAGGATTTTTATGTCCTCGCCTTTTTTATCCTCAAGTGCTTCCTTTGCTATGTTTGCCATTTCAAACGCTTCCTGATGAATCGCTTCGTTCATATATTTCCTCCTTATAAGCTCTCTGATTAGTCTTACAGTTTTTATTTCAGATATTTTTATAATACTCCAGCGCCTCGGCTGAATACGGGTGAAGCGCCCTGTTCCTCTCCTTAACGTACTGAATGGTGCTCTCCAGTATATAGGCCATCGCCTTATCCATATCCTCATAGGCAAGTTCACGCGCCTTTTCAAGCCCGTCGAAGCTTTCCCTGTTGGGTTCTATATAGTCAGCTATAAAAATAATCTTATCCAGCACGGACATATCCCTTTTACCTGTTGTATGCCATTTTATAGCCTCAAGTATTTCATTGTCTGTTACTCCATATTCCCTTTTAGCTACCTCCGCTCCCAAAAACGGGTGCACAAGGTCAATCTGTTTTTTCATTACATCGTCTATGGGGACATGGTATTCCTTACAGAAGCGCAGCTTCATATCCTTGGGATAATCCTTTGCGCAGTCATGCAGCAGCCCTGCTGTTTCCGCTTTTTTCACCAGCTCATCACTGCCGTACCTTGCGGCAAGCTTCATGGCCTCATCGGCAACGCCGAGAGTGTGTATATATCTCTCAATTGACAGCGCCGACTGGAGCTTTGCCTTTATTGTTTCAGTATCAAGCATTGTCATTACCTTCTTTATATAAATCATGTTCGTCAATATATTTTTCGGCCTCATGGGGCATCAGGTATCTAACCGCCCTGCCCTCCTTTATCCTTTCCCTTAAATCCGTTGAGGAAATATCAAGGGAGGGAACCTCCAGAAAATATATTTCACAGCCGTACTTTTCCTTAACCCTGCCTATTATCTGCTTTATATGGGCGGTATCAAAGCCCGGGCGCGTCACAGCTATTATACTGCACAGCTTCAGCAGCCTTTCCGGCTGCCGCCATGTTTCTATGGACTGTATCTCGTCAGCGCCCATGACAAAGTAAACAGTTAGACCGGGGTTTATTCTTTTAATCTCGGATATTGTGTCAACCGTATAGGTTTTTCCCGCCCTGTTGACCTCCATCGGCGAAACCGCAAAGGCCGGATTATCCTTTACAGCCGCCTCTGCCATTTCGTAGCGCTGTGCGGCCGCAGCTCCGTTCATTTCCTTATGCGGCGCGTCGCCAAGGGGCATTATAACAACCCTGTCAACGTCAAAATTATCATATACGGCCTGTGCCGTAACAAGATGGCCATAATGTATAGGGTCAAAGGCGCCTCCCATTATGGCTATTTTCCCGCAGAGCCTGAAATCAAAATCCGCCATTTCCTATCAGTCCTTTTTAGCCTTTGGAAGCTCGATAACCGGCTTTTTCGCAGGCCTGTAAAGTACAAACCTGTTGCCGATAACCTGAACAACATCGGCATGCGTCCTTTCGGCTATTATCTGCGCCGCATCCCTTGTATCCATAAGGCAGTTATCCAAAATATTGGCCTTTATTATCTCCCTTGCCTCTAAGGCGTCATCCACAGCCTGTGTAAGCTCCGGCGTAACACCGGCCTTGCCGACGTGGAAAATAGGGTCAAGGGTATTTGCCATACCTCTTAAAAATGCTCTCTGCTTGCTTGTTAACATAGTTTTCTCCTTTTTATCATAATACACAAATAGTATAAATAATCACAGGGCTTTTTGCAAGAAAAACGAAGCCTGTAAGCTTAAAAAAGGGCCTGTATAACAACACAGGTCCCCTTTGAAGTGCAAGGAATTAATCCTTGTCAATATCCTTGCTGATAATATCGCCTGTCTCGGCGTTTATTTTGTATTCGTACTCATATCCCTTATGCTTAAACTCGATTTCATAAACGGTTTCGCCGTCATCCCTATCAAGCTCGGTCTTAATATGGTTTATGTCAGCCACCTTGAGGCCGGCGTCCTTTGCGGCAATGCTCCTTGCCTTATCCGCGCTTATGATGTCATCCTCATCATATCCATCATCACTTTTTTCGGTCTTTCTGCTGAGTATTTTGCCTGTCTCGACTTCAATCTCATACTCATATTCTTTTCCGTCGTAAACAAAGTCTATTTCGTATTTCCATATTCCGTCGTCATAGTCCTTATCAACCTTGACAAATTTAACGTTTCCCTTTTTAATGCCTGCATCTTCAAGGATTTTTTTCTTAATATCCTCAAGCCCGCTTATAAGCTTGCCCTTGTTGTCCTTGCTTTCAAATGTATCGGCATCTGTTACCGTAAGGGCATCTTTATTAAGGGTCACAGTTTTGTCATCGCCGTCCCACTCAACATCGCAGTCCATAATTTCGCCAATCGCCCTGAGCGGAAGATATGTCGAGCCATCAAAAAGTATAGGGTATACCCTGCTGCCCTTAGCGTCCTTAAAGGTCTGCTCCTTATTGTCTATAACGATTTTGAAGTCCTTCCTTACCTGAACCTCAATATCCTCCCTGTCCTCTGTAGACGGCCTTGACGTGTTCTTGTAATTATCCCTTTCACCGCTTAAGGTTATTGTTTTGTTCGCCTCGTCCCAGTTTACGTTTTTGCCCATAATCTCGCCGATTGACCTTAACGGAAGAT
>CAUHBX010000240.1 GCA_959604475.1 uncultured Eubacteriales bacterium | reverse complement strand
CAGGGGAGCCCCTTCAACCACTTGGGTACTTCTCCTCAAGGCTCTCTCTGAAAAAAATGTTAAAAATGGCGGAGAGGGTGGGATTCGAACCCACGGCCCCTTTCGGAGTCACTGGTTTTCAAGACCAGCTCCTTAAACCACTCGGACACCTCTCCACATAATATTTTTTCAATTGCCGTTGTCCACATATGTCGCGAACAATAAATATAATACACATGGAAAATGGTTTTGTCAACACCTTTTTCTTTTTTTGTCAAAATTATTTAACAGGTATTTTACCTTATATTTTAAATTTTATTCATAATACCGTATTTATAAGGAATGCCACCGCCTTTTCAGGCGGAGGCACATTAGTTATATCAGAAATAAAATACGCACAAAACGGTAAATATCAAAAGGACTATATCTATAATTCTTACTTTATCTTCGTCCATAACGCCCTCTCCTTTTCCAGCTTACATATAATATCCAGGGAAAAATACGAATACATAAAGCATTGCAGCTATCATTTCAGCTGCAAGCAAAACAAGCAGAGCCGGGAATACCTTTCTCATTACCATGCCTTCGGAGTTTTTAAATCCGATTGTAGCACACGGCTATTACATTATTGGGGCAGACCATATTTCCAAGCGCTCCGCCTGAACAGTTGACGGCTGTTGTAAAGCCTGGGCTTATGCCAAGAATCTGAGCAGCCTCAATATGCATAGGGTGGAACATCATGTTCGAGCCAAGTGTTGTACCGGTCATAAATGAGCCAAGACAACCAATAAATACTGCAGCAGCAGGATACCCATAGCCTACAACTCCGGTAATTGCCGTAGCCAATACCTTCAGCATTCCCGTTGCCTTCATTGTTTCGGCCAGCGCAGTAAGGAATATCATCGCTATCAAAGCTCCTTCTACGCTTTTGAAGGATTTCAGCGCACATTTTGGTAGCTTCTTTACATATCCGAGCACAATCGCACCGGCAAAGCATACAACCATAATAGTTGTCCCAATCCATACCGCTGCTCCTCTGCCCCATATCCATGTCCCTTCAAACCCAAACCTTGCGTACGGAAGCGCTATAAACAGCAGTCCGTAAGTAAATAAAGCTTTGAAGCTGCTTACCTCGCTTTTGTGTTCAGGCATAACTGATTTAAACTCTTCAGGAGTAACGGGTTTTGCCAATTTTATATAGATGAACGAAACAGCTACAGTAAAAGGCCCCCAAATAAGGGATGTAAATTCATATCCCAATACATGTGTTGTAAAGAGCATGCTTCCGGCAGCAGCAATGCCAGCAACAAGACAGAACTTTCCAAAGCCCTTTAACCCTTTTCTTCCGAACGCAACAATCGTTATAATCCAAGGACATAACACAGCGCCCACAGCATTAACTCTTGAACACGCCTTAGAAATCATGTTCATTATTTCCGATGTTGACATGGTATCAAGCAAAGGCCAGTTATATGCTGTTCCCGCTCCATCGGCAGCCATAGCCGCAAAACCTCCTGACAGCGTAAGCCCTGCGCCGCCCCAGGACGCCGCTATACCGTTGCTGATAAGCGCGGCGCAAACGGCCGCCATCGGACTTATTCCAAGGCCAACAAGGCAAGGAGCCGCTATTGCCGCCGGAGTCCCCGCTCCTGCACAGCCTTCAAGGAAAGCGCCGAAGCCGAAAGCAATAATAATAACATGCATTCTTTTATCATCTGTTATGCTAATAATAAGTTCACGTATTTTATCCATGCCCCCTGTCTCCAGAAGCATATTAAGGATACAAAATGCTGCAATAATTACAAAGACAATCTTTGCGCCGGCTATGGCCCCTTTCCAAGCCGTATTCAAAATCAACATTGCGTCAATATCAAAGTACGCGACCCCCAAAACAGCCGCAGCCAGAAACTCAATAGGGGCAACAAATTTTGCGGGCTTGTTAAGGACTATAACCCCGATTAAGACAATAAGTATAGGAGTAAGTGACAGTATAATACCCATAGTAATTCTCCTTTCCAAATAACACACCCATCAGCCAGTTCATCTTCTTCCATCACCCTCTTCCGCAGGAGTCTATTTATATAATCAACGAACACAGGGCATAATTCCGTCCAGCCCGTTCATTGTCGACAAAATTCAGCTTGGTTCCCATATGAATAATAAAGCAAGTATCATGCCAAGAGTAATATGCCTAAATTTGGGCCTTAAAGCCTGATAAAATGGGCTTTTTTTCGGTTTTAAGAATAAAAAATCCTGTTTCTAAGAATAATCTTAAAAACAGGAATAAACTAAAAGGCAATAAAAAAACGGCTCTGTTATAAAACAGAGCCGTCTGGCTATTTCAAATTAGAAATAGAACGCACAAAGAAGAGTAAAGATAAACAGTAATATATCTACTATACTCATTTTAGCTTTATTTTCATCGCTCATATGAATATCTCCTTTCACTGTATACAGCCGTCAAATTACATATAGTAACCAGGGAATATAACATGAACGTAAAGGAGAGCCGCAATCATTTCACCAATCATAAGTACTGCGAGTGCGGGAATAACCTTTCTCATTACTATACCTTCCTGGTTCTGGAAGTTTACAGTTGCACAAACTGCGATAACGTTGTTAGGGCAGATCATGTTACCAAGAGCACCACCAGATGAGTTAAGTGCTGCTGTGAAAGCAGGGCTGATTCCAAGAATCTGAGCTGCTTCGATGTGCATAGGGTGGAACATGATGTTCGATCCAAGTGTTGTACCTGTCATAAATGATCCAAGACATCCAATGAATATAGCCGCTGCCGGATATCCGCCGCCTACTACTGCTGCAAGAGCCTTAGCAAGGATTGAAAGCATACCAGCAGATTTCATAGCCTCTGCCATACCTGAAAGGAACGCCATAGCTATAAGGGCACCAATAACGCTCTTGAATGAAACCGCCACACATCTGTGGAAATTCTTTGTATAACCAAGAACAAGTGAACCGATGAAGCAAACTACGATAATAGTTGTACCAATCCAAACTGCGAATCCTCTTCCGTATAACCATGAGCCTGCAAGTCCAAAACGTGCGCAGGGAAGAGCAACGAGAAGAAGTACATATGTAAATACAGCCTTCCATGCAGGAATCGGGCTCTTAGTTTCAGGAGTTGCCGCCATAAATTCCTCAGGAGTATCTGATTTAGTAGCCTTAAGGAATATGAAGTCAACGAAAACTATAACAAGTCCAGAAATGATAGAAACAAACTCAATACCAATCAAATGTGTTACTGCAATCATTGCTGCAGCGCCAACAACACTGTTGATGAACAGGAAAGGAACGAGTCCTTTGAAGCCCTTTTTGCCGTAGCAAACCGCTGTGATAACCCAAGGGCAAAGGAATGCGCCTACGGCGTTAACCCTTGCAGTAGCTTTAGAAACCATGTTATAGATTTCTGTTGCAGTCATGCT
>CAUHBX010000239.1 GCA_959604475.1 uncultured Eubacteriales bacterium | reverse complement strand
AAAGGACTCACTTATATGGGGGAGTAATTCCGCACTGCTGTGCGAGATAGATCAACAACACTGGTGAAAAAGCCTGGTCTATCCATAAAGAATGAGACTCATATACAAACGCTGTTTGTATACGGGTCTTTTTTATTGTCACTTGCTCCTTTGTGAAATTATGGTGAATACCATTGTTTACAGGTGGAGAGGATAGTAATAGGAGGTAGAATATTACATGAAAGAGTATTTATCCGAAGTAAAACAGGTGCTGGATGAACAAAAGACCAGCGAAAGCGGGCTCTCATCAGCTCAGGCGGCTCAGAGGCTGTCCGAATTTGGACATAACAAGCTTGACGAGGGCAAAAAGGAGTCCACACTGCATAAGTTTTTAATGGAACTGAAGGACCCGATGATTATAATCCTTATCGCTGCTGCCATTATATCTGGAATAACGTCTGCGTATTCGGGAGAATCTGCAGCGGACACTGTAATCATAATGGTCGTAGTAATTATTAATGCTGTGCTTGGAGTAGTTCAGGAAAATAAGGCGGAAAAGGCGATAGAGGCCCTGCAGGAAATTGCTGCAGCCACAAGTAAGGTCCTTCGTGACGGCAGACAGATTACTGTAAAAAGCGAGGAACTTGTACCCGGCGACGTCATTGTGCTTGAGGCCGGCGACGCTGTACCGGCGGATGCTCGTATTATCGAGTGTGCCAGTATGAAGGTCGAAGAGGCGGCCCTCACCGGAGAGTCCGTTCCGGTAACAAAGCTGATTAACGTCCTCAATCTGGGCAGTGAAAAGGATATACCGCTCGGGGACCGTAAGAATATGGTTTACATGGGCTCGACCGTCGTATACGGCAGAGGCAGGGCGGTTATAACCGGAACAGGAATGAATACTGAAATGGGCAAAATAGCTACGGCCCTTACGGACGCAAAGGATGAGCAGACTCCCCTGCAGAAAAAGCTTAACCAGCTCAGTAAGATTTTGAGCTTCCTTGTAATAGGAATTTGTATAGTTATTTTCGCTATTGACATATTCCGTTATTATCCAAATGTCAGCGGAGAAACCCTGCTGGATACATTTATGGTGGCTGTCAGCTTGGCTGTTGCGGCTATACCTGAGGGACTGGCCGCCGTTGTTACAATCGTACTCTCAATCGGCGTTACAAACATGTCAAAGAAAAACGCCGTAATAAGAAAGCTGACGGCAGTCGAAACATTGGGCTGTACACAGGTAATCTGTTCCGATAAAACAGGAACGCTTACACAGAATAAAATGACGGTCGTTGAACATTCCTCGGATGATGTTAAGCTGCTGTCAATGGCAATGGCGCTTTCCTCGGATGCCGAGCTGGATAAAGACGAGGCTGTGGGCGAGCCTACGGAATGTGCGCTTGTAAACGACGCGTTTAAAGAGGGAATGCCTAAAACTGAGCTTACAGCAAAATATCCAAGAATAGGCGAGGCTCCGTTTGATTCCTCGAGAAAGATGATGAGTACTGTCCATAGGACAGAGAGCGGACAGATAATACAGTTTACAAAGGGCGCGCCGGACGAGGTGCTGAAATGCTGTACCCGTGCCCTTGTTGATGGAAAAGAGGTTCCTCTTAATGACGAAATAAGGGCTGACATCCTTAAGGCAAATAAGGCGATGGCAGACAGGGCGCTTCGTGTGCTGTGCGGCGCCAAACGGGACTGGGAAAGCACACCGGCTGAATTTGAACCGGGCTATCTTGAAAAGGATCTTTGCTATATTGGCCTTTCCGGTATGATTGACCCTATACGTCCTGAGGTAAGGGACGCGATTGTTGAATGTAAGGAAGCGGGTATACGACCTGTAATGATAACCGGTGACCACAGGGATACAGCCGTGGCAATAGCGACCCAGCTTGGAATTATAACTTCTCCCAGCCAGGCCATTACCGGCTCGCAGCTTGACGATATATCAGATGAAAAGCTCCATGAAACAATAGAACAGTACGCAGTCTATGCCAGGGTTCAGCCCGAGCATAAGGTGCGTATTGTAAATGCATGGCGCTCTAAGGGATATATAACCGCCATGACGGGCGACGGCGTTAACGACGCGCCCTCAATCAAGAGTGCGGATATCGGCGTTGGCATGGGTATAACAGGCACCGACGTTACAAAGAATGTTGCTGACATGGTGCTTGCGGACGACAACTTTGCCACAATCGTTTCAGCGGTAGAGGAAGGAAGAAGGATTTACGACAATATCCGTAAAGCAATTCAGTTCCTACTTTCAGCAAACCTTGCTGAGGTCCTTTCTATATTCGCGGCTACTATTATGGGCTTCGTAATACTTGAGCCTGCCCACTTGCTTTGGATTAACCTTATTACAGACTGCTTCCCCGCGATTGCACTGGGCATGGAAAAGAGCGAGAGCGATATAATGAAGCGTGCTCCAAGAAACGCCAAGGACGGGATATTCGCCGGAGGAATGGGCTTTGACGTTGCGTTCCAGGGCATTATAATAACAGTCCTTACGCTTGCCTCATATTTTATTGGGCATTATATAGAGGCCGGGGTATGGGAAGCAGTAAACAGTGCGGACGGAACAACAATGGCGTTTTTAACACTGTCGATGATGGAGATATTCCATTCCTTCAATATGCGTTCACGCAGGAACTCCATATTTAAAATGCCTCACAACAATAAATACCTTTGGGGGGCAATGGTATTATCGCTTATTTGCACGACGGCTGTTATATATGTGCCCTTCCTCGCAAACGCATTCGGCTTCGAGCATATTTCAGCGGTAGAATACGCAGTTGCCATGGGCCTTGCATTTTTAATAGTTCCTATTATGGAAATTATAAAAGCAATTCAGAGAAAGCTTGGAAAATAAAATATAAACATTTAGGACATACAAAAATGTATGTCCTTTTTTTATGGAAAAAATATCTTTATTTTATTGAAAGAAAGTGAACAATATGGTATACATTACTAATCTTCTCAAAAACGAGACTATTTTAGTGCTTTTTTCTTAAAAAAACACAATATAAGGCCCGTATGCCGCCTGCTCAATAAAGTATACTTTTCTGTTCGCCTGCTGTCTGAAGTATCAAGCAGAAAGGGGAAAGAATAGAGATGAGACTTAAAAGATTTTTGTCGGCGGCTATAGCGGCGATAATGGTATCCGGCCTCCTTCCATCGGCCGTATTGGCGGCACAAAAGGAAGAAGGGACGGTTACGGCGTCCAAGTTCCTGCAGAATACGGAACCAGATGAGGACGGAAACTATACTGTAAAAATGACTATAGAAGGGGTTCAGTACACTGAAAGCACAGAGACGGGCGCTGACGTAGTGCTCGCTGTTGACACATCGGGCAGTATGAGCGGTAAGGTTTCCAAGGATAAGAGATGCCAGAGCACCACGTTCACTAAAGAGGAAAGGGAATACACTGACTGGTTTGGAGAAA
>CAUHBX010000238.1 GCA_959604475.1 uncultured Eubacteriales bacterium | reverse complement strand
CTTTCTTTGTACCTGGCTGCCAAGCATCCGCAAATCGCTGGTATTATCCCAATATCATCTCCGCTCAGGCTTCTTCCGGGCACATTTATGACGGATACATACCCTCCGGAGCAGATATATTTCCACAGGCCGATGGAGGGAAAAATAGGGCTGTTTAAGCAATACCATATCCATTATGAGGATATAGGCGTTGCTATATTCAAAGAGCTTGAAAGGCTTATGGCGATTTTAAGAGAAGAAGGATTTATAGAGAAAATAAACTGCCCTGCCATTGTTATTCAGGCAAAGGACGACGGCGTAGCTGACCCAGCCAGCGCTCCTGAAATATATAAAAGGCTTGCGTCCCAAAAGAAAGAGCTTTATACGCCCGATTACGGCGAGCACAGTATAGTGCTTACTGAGGGAAGGCATGAGGCGTTTAGGAGGGCGGCAATGTTTTTAAACGGTATTTAACAGGCATTTTTTGAGTGTATTTTTCATATATTTCTAAAAATATAAAAATTATCGTTGACAAAGTCTGTTTTTGGTGTTAATATGAGTAAAAATATTCGAAAGGAGAACACACTAATGTTATCAACTAGCTTATACATTTGCACACTATCTATTAGCGCTATTTGCTCACTAATTATTATTAGAAGTATTAGTGCTATGTGTCGTGCTGAAAAAACAGTTGATAATAGGTGGACGAATTATTGCACAGCGGATTTAAGCTGCTGACAGTATAATCGTATCGGATATTTTCACAGATGTTTTTTAGGGCTTACGGCTTCATAGCTGTAAGCCTTTTTGTATTCATGCAGAGTTATAAAATTAAAAGGTATTGCGAGAGGAGAAATAATCATGAAAATGGATATCAAAGTAGAGAGAACAAAAGCACCTAAACAAAAACCGGGCAAAGGGGCAGACCTTCCCTTTGGCCATATATTTACAGACCATATGCTTATCATGGACTACGATGCCGACAAGGGCTGGCATGATTGTAGAATAGTTCCTTTCGGACCTATTATGATGCACCCCGGCTCAACAATACTCCATTACGGAGCAGGAGCGTTTGAAGGCATGAAGGCATACAGAAAAGAAGACGGAAGCTGCCAGCTTTTCAGACCGGGCGAGAACGCAAAGCGCATGGAAAAATCAATCGACAGACTCTGCCTCCCTCACCTTGACGCTGATACAATCCTTGACCTTATCGAAAGATTTGTGGAATTTGAGCAGGACTGGGTACCCAATGAAAAGGGAACGTCACTTTACATAAGACCTTTTGAGTTCGGCTGCGACGAGCCAATCGGACTCCACGGAATACAGAAAGCAAAATTCATGATTATTACATGCCCAGTAGGCAATTATTATAAAGAAGGTATTAAACCCGTTAAAATCGCAATTGAGGAACACGACGTACGTGCCGTAAGAGGCGGTACAGGCGACTGCAAGGTAGGCGGAAACTACGCCGCCAGCAACAGAGCTGAGGCCGTTGCGGAGCACAATGGCTTCACACAGGTAATGTGGCTTGACGGTGTTCATCAGAAATATATTGAGGAAGTTGGTTCAATGAACGTAATGTTCAAAATCAACGGCGAGATTGTAACTCCTCAGCTTACAGGCTCTGTCCTTCCGGGAATAACGAGAAAGAGCGCTATCGAGTACCTTAAATCAAAGGGCTACAAGGTTACAGAAAGGCTTATTACAGCAGAAGAGGTTTTACAGGCTGCTAAAAACGGTACCCTTGAGGAAGCTTGGGGAACTGGTACAGCGGCAGTTGTATCACCTATAGGAATCCTCCACTATGAGGGCGTTGACTACAATATCAACAACAACGAAATGGGACCTGTATGTCAGGACCTTTACGAGGGCATAACAAATATCCAGTGGGGACGCACTGCAGACCCCTTCGGCTGGACAGTGCCTGTAAGAAGCAAAGCGGCAGTAATGTAAATTAGTTAATTAAGCAATCTATTATAAAACCACTATACCAAATATACCATTTAAAAAAAGGAGTGCATTTATTATGAAGGGTTATCACATTTATATTCCAAATTACACTGTAGGAGCGGACTGTTATAACGAAATCCCATGGGTAACTAGAAAGTATGGAAAAAAGGCTGTTGTTATCGGCGGCAGAACAGCAATGGATAAGGCAAAAAATGCACTATTAAATGGTATAGAAGGTTCAGATGTTGAAATAACGGACTTTGTATGGTACGGCGGAGAGGCTTCTTATGAAAACGCAGAGGAGCTTATGAAAAACGAGGCGGTTAAAAATGCCGACATGATTTTTGCAGTAGGCGGCGGACGTGTAATGGATACATGCAAGGTCGTTAAAGAAAAGCTTGACAAACCAATGTTTACATTCCCTACACTGGGTTCCAACTGTGCGGCTACTACGTCAATCGCAGTTATCTACCACCCGGACGGAACGGTAAATAACTACTTCTATTCGGTAACACCGCCGGAGCATATTTTCATCAACACAAAGATTATTGCGGATTCTCCCGAGAACATGTTCTGGGCAGGTATTGGCGACTGTATATCAAAGGAGCTTGAAGCGCAGCTTTCAATTAGGGGACATAAAGCTTCCCATACTCCTATGATGGGCAATCAGCTCAGCTTAATTTGTATCGACCCGCTTATCGAGTACGGCAAAAAGGCTTATGAGGATTGCAAAAATAATCAGGACTCATTTGAACTGGAGCAGGTTGCGCTTGATATCATCGTTACAACGGGTATGGTATCTAACTTTATGACGACAGAAAACGATTACTATTACAACAGCTCTCTCGCACATGGCTTCTATAACGGAACATCAGTTATTCCTAACTGCATACAGCATCACCTTCACGGAGAAATTGTTTCCTTTGGAAGCCTTGTACTTTTAACATATGACAAAAACTATGACGAGTGCGACAGAATAATGGCTTTCCATAAGGAAATGGGCCTTCCTGTAACAATGGAGGAAATTGGACTGACAGACGAGGACCTTCCCGCAGTTGCCGAAAGGGCTTCCGTAACAAAGGAATGGACTTGTGTACCTTACGAAGTTACAAAGGAAAAATTCATTGCAGCCATCAAGGAATGTGATGAAAGAGGAAAAAAATTTAAATAAGCTTATTTATGAGCGGCCGGCTTGGGCCGCTCTTTTTTATTGCCGCAGGCCGCATAATATGCTAATATAATTTTATAGTATACTGTTATTTTGGAAAGTATGGTGATAAAATTGAAGGACAAAGCAAGCAAGTATAACTGCTCTGTAGAAGCGACAATGGATATAATCGGCGGAAAATATAAGGTGATAATTTTGTGGCATCTTATAAAGGAAGGGACTATGCGTTTCAGCCAGCTGCAAAAGGCCATTCCGCAGGCTACCCCGAAAATGCTGAGCAGCCAGCTCAAGGAGCTGGAGGCAAGCGGTATAGTCGAAAGGGTGCTTTATCCT
>CAUHBX010000237.1 GCA_959604475.1 uncultured Eubacteriales bacterium | reverse complement strand
TGTTTAACAAGTAACATCATATTAAATGAATAATTCCTAAAAAATTCCCCATTAAAAATAAGGAGCGCTTTGGCGCTCCTTATTTTTATTAAATCTGAAAGTTGCTGCTTCTTTGCCCCTCCTACATAAAAGCTTCTGCTTCCCGCCTGCGTTCCTTATTCCGCCATTGTTTCAAGCCTCTTTCTGTCAGCTATCTCAATGTTTCCTCTTGATAGTTTTACTATTCCCTCCGTCTGAAAATACTTCAGCATTCTGGAAACAACCTCCCTTGCACTTCCCATATGATTTGCTATTTTTTCGTGTGTAATAGTAAGAATATCGCTCTGCTCAACATTGCTTTCCTCCAAAAGAAATTCTGCCAGCCTTACGTCAAAGCTTTTAAACATTATCTGGTCCATAAGCCACATAACATCGCTGAATCTTGAAGCCATTATTTTATTGGCATAGTTGGCCACAACGGCTGAATGTTCCATTAATTCATTAAAAATATTAGGGGGTATTATATAAAACTCCGAGTTTTCCTCCGCTTCTATACTGATTTCAAACTGTATTCCCGATAGCACGCAGGATGCCGAAAGCAGGCATATATCCCTCTCAAACAGACGGTAAAGGGTAACCTCCCTGCCGCTGTCGCTTATTATGTATGCCCTGAATCTTCCGGATATAACGACAACAAGACCGATACAATCGTCAAAGCCGCGGTGCAGTATTTCGTTCTTTTTTATGTTATGTCTGGATATATTCTTCTCCAGAAGGATTTGCTCTTCTTTTTTAAGTTTTTCCCATATTGGGAATACCTCTTTGAATTCCATATTTCACACCTCCAGTTAATGTGAGTATAACACCCGTTTATTTGCTTCGCAATGTATTTGTGATGTTGTCACCGTTTTATTATTATAGTTATGATAGACTTATAAATACTTAATCTGTATCTTTTTTTCTTATTGTGGTAAACTGAATTCAAAGGAGTGATTACTTATGAAAAGATATAATACAATAATAATCGGCGGCGGCCCAGCAGGCTATACTGCGGCATTATATGCCACAAGAGCCGGCCTCAGTGTTCTTGTTCTTGAAATGCTTTCACCTGGAGGCCAAATGGCCACTACCACTGAAATAGACAATTACCCAGGCTTCGAGGAAACTGTAGATGGGTTTGACCTCGCACAAAAAATGAAAGCAGGAGCTGAAAGGTTTGGCGCTGAAAGTGAGTTTGCTGAAGTCACTGAGCTCGATTTGAAATCTACTGTAAAGATAATCAGGACAACATCAGGAGACTATGAAGCCGATACTGTAATTTTGGCTACTGGAGCCGCTCCCAGAGAGCTTGGCATTGAGCATGAGGGAGAACTCAGAGGCCGCGGTGTATCCTACTGTGCCACATGCGACGGCATGATGTACAGAAATAAAACCGTAATAGTCGTTGGCGGAGGAAATACCGCCGCTGAAGATGCGCTTTATCTTTCAAAGCTCTGTAAAAAGGTCTATATCGTACATCGCCGTGACAAGCTTAGAGCTTCGGCAGCATACCAGAAACGTCTTGAACAGGCAGAAAACGTTGAATTTATATGGAACAGTGCAGTAACAAAATTCCTGTTTGACAAAATAATTACCGGAGCCGAAATAACAAATAAGCTCACCGGTGAGAATACGGAAGTTTCCTGTGACGGTATATTTGTCGCCATAGGAAGGATACCAAACACCGCCCTTTTTAAAGACCAGATAGAGCTTGACAGCGAAGGCTATATTGCCGCTGATGAAACCACAAAAACGAATATACCTGGAGTATTTGTAGCCGGAGATGTAAGACAGAAGCCGCTTCGTCAGATAGTAACAGCTGCCTCTGACGGAGCAGTGGCAAGCAAATTCGCAGAAGAATATATGGGACTTCTTCCATAAAATAAAAAATGACCGATATCGGTCATTTTTTATTTACTGATTTAGAAACTCCAATTTTTTCTCATCAGGCTTTTTGGTAATCAGTGATACAATAATAAACACAATTAGGCTTGTAAGCGCTGACAGCACGTTAGACGGAAGCGAGAATACCCCGCTTACCGAACCGTTAAAGACTAACTCAGCAAGCAGCCCGACCGTCACCGAAGCAATTATGGAAATAATGGCCGCCGGAGCTGTTGCCCTCCTCCACTTCATACCTATAATCAATGGGAAGAATACAGAAGTAGAATAAAAAAGCCCTCCCAAATACATTATGTCAACTATGTTGTCCATAAACATAGAAATAATAACAGAAACTACGCAGACTATGAGAGTAACTATCCTGATCGTTACAAGGCTGTTTTTTGTTTCTTTATTTTTAGCTATAAGCGGCGTATATATGTCATTAACAAACAGTGTGGATGCCGCCAGTATCATTGAGTCCGCAGTAGACATTGACGCAGCAAAAATCCCCCCTAGTATAAGTCCCGCAATTCCGCTTGGCATAAAGTTTTTAATAAGCATTGTATAGCCTGTGTTAGGGTCGGAAAGATTTGGTATAAGAACGACTATACATACGCCGATAAGGCTGATTATAAGTCCGTAAATAATATACATTACCCCAGTAAACACAAACGCAAATTTTGCCGTACTTTTATCCTTGGAAGCAAATACCCTTTGTATATAGTGCTGACTTGTGGCGTAGGTAAAAAAACAGAAAAGGCACCACGAAATTACTGTTTTAAAATCAATATTTCCAAAGCTAAGAAATCCCTGTTGAAGTCCAGTGGCCAGTCCCTCAAATCCTCCGGCATGATAAATTGAAATCGGCAGTGCTATAAGGATTGAACCGATTATCATTATAAACTGCACAACATCTGTATTTACTACTGACAGCAGGCCTCCGCTCATTGTATAAATAAGTGCAAAAATAACTGATATAAGTATTCCAACTGTTTTAGGAACACCGAATATCCCGTTAAGCGCAACAGCGCCAACCATAAACTGCGCTGAAATCTGCGTTGCAATGGCCAGAATGTGCATAAGAGACGCCATAAGCTTGGTTGGGTAGTTATACCTTTTTTCAAAAAAGTCCGTAATCGTAACAAGGTTGGGAAGCTTTATTTTCTCGGCAAAAAACAGGCCAAGCAGTATAAGGGCCGGTACCGCTGACCAGTCCCACCAAGCTCCGGCCACTCCTATACTATAGCATAATGCCATTGCACCTATAAGGCTGCTGCCGCCGAATTCTGTAGCAGCCATACTGAATCCGGCCTGTATTTTGCCCAGACCGCTTCCCGCCAGTGTAAAATCATTCATATTTTTTACTTTTTTGGAGGACCTCCAGCCAACAAAAGCTATAATTAAAAACATGGCTGCAACTCCAAATATATCAGCTATCCTCATTCAAATTCACCTCTTTTATACAGCGCTCAGACGCCTCATTGGACGTCTGAGTTAACATTGTATCTTTTATGCCCCGGCTTTATTCA
>CAUHBX010000236.1 GCA_959604475.1 uncultured Eubacteriales bacterium | reverse complement strand
ACGGTTTTAATGCCGGGGGACCCGTTAAGGGCTAAATTTGTTGCGGAAACATTTCTTACGGATGTTAAGCAGTTTAATGGAATAAGAAATATGTTTGGCTATACAGGAATGTATAATGGCAAAGAGGTTTCGGTAATGGGAAGCGGCATGGGGATGCCTTCAATCGGGATATACTCATACGAGCTTTTTAATTTTTATGATGTTGAAAATATAATCCGTATTGGAACTACAGGAGCTATTCATGACGGCCTTAATCTCGGTGACCTGGTAATCGCTCAGGGCTCTTGTACTGACTCTAATTTTGCGAAGCATTTTAACCTGCCTGGAACATTCGCGCCGATAGCAAGCTTTAAGCTTCTCAGGGGAGCAGTTGATGCTGCTGAACAGCTTGGCATTAAATATATGGTAGGAAATGTACTTTCAAGTGATGTATTTTATAATGAGAATTTTGACAGCTTCCTTCAGTGGCAGAAAATGGGCGTTCTGTGTGCTGAAATGGAATCAGCCGCCCTTTATATGAATGCGGCGCAGGCCGGTAAAAACGCTCTTTGTGTCCTTACAGTCTCAGACTGTCCGATGAAGGGCCTTGAAACAACAGCAGAGGAAAGACAGAATTCATTTACCAATATGATGAAGGTAGCGCTGTCTTTAGCATAAAAATTGATTTAAGCGGCCCAAACGGCCGCTTTTAATATAAGGAGGCTTATTATGACTCATAAAGAACTGGTTCTCGAGGCGATTGAGGCCCGTAAAATGGCATATGTACCTTATTCAGGCTATATGGTCGGTGCCGCTTTGCTTACAGCGGACGGAAAGGTTTACAGGGGCTGCAACGTTGAAAACGCTGCTTATTCTCCGACTAACTGTGCTGAAAGAACGGCATTTTTCAAGGCCGTATCTGAAGGCGAGAGGGAATTTAAGGCAATAGCCGTAATCGGGGCCCACAAGGATGCGAAGCCGGAGGACTTTGGATATTTTTATCCCTGCGGCGTATGCAGGCAGGTTATGATGGAATTTTGCAAACCAGATGAATTTAAGGTGATAACAGCCAGAAGTGCTGATGACTTTACCGTATATAAACTTAAGGAGCTTCTTCCAAACGGATTTGGCCCCAGCGATTTAAGCTGCTGATTAGGAGTAATTATGAGAAATACGACACTTTGCTATATTATTAAAGATGACAGCTGTCTCATGCTGCACCGCACGAAAAAGGAAAATGACCAGTCCCATGACAAATGGCTTGGCATAGGCGGAAAATTTGAGGAAAAGGAAAGTCCGGAGGACTGCGCCATACGGGAAATAAAAGAAGAAACCGGACTGACTGTGACTGGATATAAATATAGAGGGATAGTTACATTTGTTTCGGATGAGTGGGAAACGGAATACATGCATCTTTTTACTGTGCCTGAATTTGAGGGAGATATTATTGAATGTAACGAAGGCGATTTGGAATGGATAAAAAAAGAGGATTTGCTTAAGCTGCCCATGTGGGAAGGCGACAAAATATTTCTTGGACTTATTGCCTCGAACGCTCCTTTTTTCTCACTGAAGCTGGAATACAGTGGAGACAGGCTGATGTACGCCGTATTGAACGGAAAATTGCTGGAAATATAGGAGCTATTATGGAAAATATAATTGTAAGCGCATGCCTTTTGGGCGTTTCATGCCGCTATGACGGAAACAGTAAGCCGTGCAGAGAGGTTATTGCCCTTAAGGAAAACTATAACCTTATACCGGTCTGCCCTGAAATAATGGGAGGGCTGCCGACCCCCAGACTGTCTTGTGAAATTAAAGGGAAGCTGGTGGTAATGCAGGATGGAAAAAATGTGACAAAGGAATTTGAAAAAGGGGCCGCTGAGGTTCTTAAGCTGGCACAGATGTTTGAGTGTAAAAAAGCGGTGCTTAAGGAAAATAGCCCTTCATGCGGATGCGGTAAAATATACGACGGAACCTTTTCAAAGAAGCTTATAGACGGAAACGGTATCACTGCCGGTCTGCTTCTTAAAAACGGTATAAAGGTTTTTGGTGAGAACGCCTCATTCTTGCATTTAAAAAACTAATGGTATATAATGTCTTTTAGACTTAAAGATTTAATTATTTAAAGGGGGTATTTCTTGTGGTATTTGGCGTAATGGCACGCGCTGTGGAGTATAATGGAAATGACGCCGCGCGTATTCATCATTTAATCAGGGTTCATTCATTTGCCAGAATAATAGGTAAGGCAGACGGCTTTGATGAAAATAATCAGAAGATAACGGAGCTTGCCGCTATTCTGCACGATATCGGGCTTCATAACGCTGAAAAGAAATACAACTCCATAGAGGGAAAATATCAGGAGCTTGAGGGTGAGCCTGTGGCAAGAGCCATTATGGAGGACGCCCATATTCCAGGATGGATAATAGACAGAGTGTGCTTTATCGTAGGGCACCATCACACATTAAACGCTATTGACGGAATGGACTTCCAGGCCGTTGTAGAGGCTGATGTCCTTGTTAATATTTTCGACAGGAAAGTTGTTGATAAGGAAAGAATAGCTATGATTGAGGATAAGCTGTTTAAAACAAGAAAAGGCAAGCAGCTTCTGACCCAGATGTATCTGTGTGATAATTACGGTAATTGAGTTAAAGATAAATTTAAGATAATTACTAATGGGCTTATTTAATAAGCCCATTTTAAATACTCATCACACACTGTGATGAAGGAGGAATTTTTGTGGCATATGACGGAATAGCCGTATCAAATATAGTTTATGAGCTTAAAGAAAAGTTCATGGGCGGACGTATAGATAAAATTTATCAGCCGAGAAACGATGAAATAATATTTTCTGTGCGTTCGGTAAGGGAAGGGAATTTCAGGGTGCTCCTTTCGGCCAACTCTATGCACCCAAGAATGCACATAACGGATATTAAGAAGGAGAATCCTGTTACAGCTCCGATGTTCTGCATGGTGCTTAGAAAGCATATAGCGGGAGGAAGAATACTGGATATACGCCAGCCGGATTTTGAACGTATTATAATAATAGACGTGGAAAGTATGAACGAGATGGGCGACCTAGGGGTGAAGCACATAATTACAGAGTTCATGGGAAAGTACTCAAATATAATACTAACTGACGAAAATGGACATATACTGGATTCCATTAAGCATGTAAGCCATGACAGAAGCTCTGTAAGGGAAGTTCTGCCGGGAGGAGAATATGTTTTTCCGCCGTCTCAGGGCAAGTATAATCCTATGAGTCTTGACTACAGCAGCTTTATGAAGCTTGCTAAAGAATGCGGAGGGTTAACTCTGCAGACGCTTATTTATAAAAGCTACACAGGAATCAGCCCGGCATATGCGGCTGAAATTTGCTATAAGGCCGGGTTTGATTCATCAGACAGGGTGGAGCAGCTTGATGAAAATGGTTTAAAAAGTATATTTAACTGCTTTTCATCAGATAT
>CAUHBX010000235.1 GCA_959604475.1 uncultured Eubacteriales bacterium | reverse complement strand
GCTTCTTAAGCAAAGAGAAAATAGCGCTTATGAAGAAGTCGGCAATACTTATCAACTGTGCCAGAGGGGCCGTTGTGGACAACGCAGCGCTGGCTGAGGCCTTAAACGCGGGAGAGATTGCCGGGGCGGCAATTGACGTGTTTGACATGGAACCGCCCATACCTGCGGATTATCCTCTGCTTAAGGCTAAAAACACACTGCTTACACCGCATGTGGCGTTTGCCTCCAAGGAGTCTATGGTAAGAAGGGCGCGTATTGTATTTGACAATCTTTACGCCTATCTTGAGGGGAAACCTATCAACGTTGTAAAGATTTGAATGAAATAAATTAACGGGGCAGCCGGGGCGCGGCGTGTATTTTGCGCCCCGGCTTTATTTGTTAAATATTATTTTAACAAAAACATTGTTAAATGTTATGACAAAGTCAAGCTAATTTCCTATAAATGGTAAGCCGTTGCTTAGAAAAGTTGTATAATTTTTTAACAATCTGCACATTTTTGGAGCGTCTTTATATTATCTTTATTGGTTATATTTCGTTATTAATTATAACTAAAAAATAGTCGTTTTTTCGGCAGTGAATTAAATAATAAGCTGTAGTTTAAGCTTGGATTAAAGGAAAATAATAATAATTAATAGCTGTTAGGGAATTTGTCATAAAATTGGAGCTACAAATCCGTCAATTTTTACAGTTGACACCCTGTTCTTTTTTTAGTACCCTTTACTAGTAACAAATAGTAACATAAGTCCATATCACGGCGTGTCTGGAAAAGTTTTTCGGGCGGAAGGAAAGGAGTTGTCATGGAACTCAAAACTGTCCAAACCCAGAAAATTTATAAAAACATCGTTGAACAGATAGTGGATCTCATCCATGACGGAAGCCTTAAAAAGGGCGATAAGCTCCCTCCGGAAAGAAGCCTGGCTGAAATGCTTGATGTCAGCAGAACTTCCGTAAGAGAAGCGCTGAAGGTAATGGAGATAATGGGTATCATAGAAATCCGTCCCGGCGAAGGCTCGGTGGTTTCGGATTTTAATGCAGAGCCGTTTCTGTCTATGATATGGCCGGTAATTCTTGCCGACCGTGATACCGAAAAGGATTTGCTGGAGTTCAGGAAAATACTTGAGGAAGGCTCCATAAGGCATCTGGCCCTTAAAGGCGAGAAAGAGGAGTTTTATAAGGATTTGAAGGATATAGTTGACGAGATGGAAAATTCCATTGACAACTGCAGGGACAGCGTGAGGCTGGATATCCTCTTTCACAGGAAGATATTTGAGCTTACAGGCAACAGGCTGCTTATGGTAGCGCAGAACCTTGTGGAATATATCCTTGAAAAGACGGTAAAATACAACAGAAGCGCGGCTATAAAGGAGCAGGGCTCCGGCCTTATCATATACAGGCAGCATAAAAGCATATATGAGGCTGTATGCGCGGGCGACAGTGAGGAAGCTGTCAAAAGAATGTGTGAGCATCTGGATTATGTCCAGAGCCTTAATTTAAACTAATCCCGTCAGGAAAATTTTTTTAACATGTCTGGTTAGACCACCATACCGATAGTTTATTAACAAACAATTTAGCTCGAAGGTATGACGGCCTGTAATCATAAAAAGCAAATAAGTATCAAATCTTAAGTAAACAAGCTGTATATTATTTCATTCAATAAAAGGAGGAAGAAAAATGGAATTTAATAAGGTTACACCTGAAATCATTGAACAGCTCAAAGCAATCGCACCCGGCAGAGCTTTTGCAGGCGAGGAAATCAATGAAGACTATGCCCATGACGAAATGAGATTTTACGGACAGAGACTTCCCGACGCAGTTGTTGAGGTTGTTTCGGCTGAAGAGGTTTCAGCAATCATGAAGCTTGCCAACGAAAATAAAATTCCCGTTATCCCCAGAGGCGCAGGCACGGGCCTTGCAGGCGGCGCCGTTGCAAAATGGGGCGGTATTATGATATCAACAGTAAGAATGAACCACATCAAATCATACGACCTTGGAAACCTTACTGTAACAGTTGAGCCCGGCGTGCTCCTTAACGACCTTGCCGCTGATGCAGAAAAACAGGGCCTTATGTATCCACCGGATCCCGGCGAAAAATTCGCTACACTCGGCGGAAACGTATCAACTAACGCCGGCGGTATGAGAGCTGTTAAATACGGTTCCACAAGAGACTACGTACGCGCTATGCAGGTAGTTCTTCCTTCAGGAGAAATCGTAAGGTTCGGCACAAACGTACCCAAGACAAGCTCAGGCTACAACTTCGTGCACCTTATGTGCGGTTCAGAGGGTACACTCGGCATGGTAACAGAGCTTACGCTTAAGCTTATCCCCATGCCTAAGGAATTCGTAAGCTTAATCATTCCTTTTGAGGACCTTCAGACAGCTATTTCAGCAGTACCCCAGTTCTTCCTTAACAAGCTTGAGCCTCAGGCACTTGAGTTCATGGGCAGGGACATTGTTGAGATGAGCGAGAAGTATCTTGAAAAAGAGAACTTCCCTAAGGTTGTTGACGGAGTAGAGGCAGGCGCATACCTCCTTGTAACATTCGACGGAAACGACAAAGACCAGCTTGACGCTATGTGCGAGCAGGCCAGCGAGGTTGTATTCGAGTGCGGCGCACTTGACGTATTCGTTGCGGACACACCCGATAAGAGAAGAGACGCTTGGGCAGCAAGGAGCCAGTTCCTTGAATCAATCCAGGCTGCTACAGACGAGCTTGACGAGTGCGACGTTGTTGTTCCAAGAGACAAAATAGCAGAGTACTTTGACTGGGTTCTTACACTCCAGGATAAATATAATGTAGTAATCAGAGGCTTCGGACATGCGGGAGACGGAAACCTTCATATCTACGCATGCAAGGAAGGCGATATGTCACTTGAGGAGTTCGCTGAAAAGGCAGACCTTTCATTAACAGAGATGTACCAGAAGGCTGTTGAAATGGGCGGAGAAATCTCAGGCGAGCACGGTATCGGACACAGCAAGGTTAAATTCCTTGAGTCAGCCGTAGGAGAAACAAAGATGGCCCTTATGAGAGGCATCAAGCAGGTATTTGACCCTAACAATATCTTAAATCCCGGAAAGGTTTGCGAAAAGTGCGACTAAGGGTTTTTGACATTTAGGAAAATAAACAATTTAGAAATTTGGGGAGGAAATTCAAAATGGCTTATATTTTAGATGAGGACGGTCTCGCATTAGTTGCCGACGTCAAAAAATTCTGTGAGAATGAAGTAAAGGAACAGTGCAAAGAGTACGATGAATCAGGCGAATGGCCCAGAGAAATTTACGAGAAGGCATTTGAGCTTGGCTACCAGATGATTGAAATTCCGGAGGAATACGGCGGACTTGGAATCACAGGCGACACACTTCTTGCTATGTACGAGGAAATGGCTAAGGCTGACGCAGGCTTCGCTGTAACATTATCAGCAAGCACACTTGCACTTAAGCCCGTACTTATC
>CAUHBX010000234.1 GCA_959604475.1 uncultured Eubacteriales bacterium | reverse complement strand
CCCCCTGCTTGCAAGGCAGGTGCTCTCCCAACTGAGCTAAACCCCCGTTTGTACTATATATTATTAATTTTTTATCAATCATTTATTCAGTCGCCTAGCTATATTATCATAATACAAGTATTATTGTCAATAACATTTTAAGATTTTGTTAGCTTTTATCAAACTTACCTTTTTATTATGCAATAATCTGTAACACAACGTATAAAAGTATGTTATTTTTATAAAACCAGCCTGCCGCAAAAGAGTGCTCAAGAATTGATATAAAATCCTGCGCCCAAGGTTTATAGCAGAAGAATGTAACAATAATTCCTGCAATCCAAACTATACATACACCCTTAAGAAGCCCAACAATAAATCCCCCTGCCCTGCTGAACGTGCCAAGAACCGGTATATCATTCACTATATCAAGAGTTTTTAAAA
The DNA here is from genome assembly GCA_959604475.1 of uncultured Eubacteriales bacterium. GTDB lineage: Bacteria > Bacillota > Clostridia > Lachnospirales > Anaerotignaceae > Metalachnospira. The sequence continues at coordinate 3,033 of CAUHBX010000234.1, read as the reverse complement.
TAATTTTGCCTGCTATAAGGCCAGCAAGGTACAGTAAAATGACAACCGCAACGCTTACTAATACGTTTGTCAAAAATCCAGCAATATAATCCTGAAGCGACTGTGCGTCAAATATATTATATACAACTGAGTTATTATTATTTACCAATGCATTTTTTATAAAGTCCGGCATCTGCATTTCCGATATTATGCTGTTTTGAGCATTAAGAGTCATATTTGGAAGTAGATTTTCTAAATTTAAACCTCCATTTATCTTGGACATAACAAACGGAAAGATAAATGTGCCCCTAACATATTTTATGACAGTTCCGCTCATTTTCCATGAAAGAATAACTCCCAGCAGAGTTGGCATAAATTTAAGCAGCGCACCCGCAAGACCTTTTCTTGCATTTACAACAGCAAAAACTGCTATAGTAAGCAGAACTGCCACATCCAGATATGTAAATTGCATAGTTATATCAGAATTCATTAAAGCACCTCGTTATCAGGGCTCAGTATCTTCCTTTTGCTGCTCTAACTGTCCCTGTGTATTTTGCCCTTCCTGTTTGTATCATTCTGAGAATCTTGATTTTGTGCGTCCTGGTCTTCCGTATTTTCATTTACCGCCACAGTCTTAACAACAGTCGGGTCATATGATGCTGTATCAAAATTTCTCATGTCAGCTTCAACTGACCATGTTCTTGTAGCATAAATACATTTATTGACACTTGATGATGGATAAATCCCTGTAACATTTCCCGATGTATTCAAGGTCCACTGAAGGCTTCCACCAGAACTTATTCCATAATAAACAGAGCCTGAGCCCAATACTACGCCACCCTTTGAAGATGAAAAATAGTCTGCCTCTCTTCCTATTGAATCACCGGCAGACATTTTACCGTCAGATGAAACAAATATAACGGTGCCGACCGGCTGTCCATCTTTATCAGGAAGTTCATCTCCGTAGGCTATCGCTATTTTCTTTCCGCATAGCCCAACTCCCGTAATTTCGTTGGTAATTTCTAAAGATGACTCTTCAACCCCTGCCGATGATAGAGTTAAAATATGTCTGTCCCCTATCGCCGCAAGCTCGTTGTCAGATATAAAGAACATCTTGAATATTATTTCATCTTCCTTCTCGACTGCCGAGAACATACTGTCCGTATAATCAGCGCCCTCTTCAGCGTCAACATAAAACATACCTATCTTTGTTTTAATTTCAACGCCTGTTGTATCCATATAGCTTATTGCTATAATATCCCCTTTTGGAGCAACGTCACAGCAAATTGGATATACGCCTGAATCAGCCTCGACTCTTTGAAAAAGAAGGCTTCCTGACGCACTGTATACTGAAACCATATACGAGTCGCCGCTGGTTATTACGCCGGCATATCCATTTTCCGCCAAAGAAACGCTGAGTATAGTATCAGATGTCTGGACATTGTATACAAGCCCTTCATCATTATACACCCTAATGCTTCTCCCGTCAGTTTCAAATATCGCAGTATAATCGCCTCTTTCTACAATAAGCGGCGTCACCATCGAATATGCATCATTCCAAAGCTGTTCGCCAGATTTATTATAAAAAGACGCTCCGTCCTTTGTATACTGTATAGCTCCGCCGGAATATGTGCGGTATGCTGCCTTACTGTCTGCTCCATAAGACAATACAGCAGAGCTGCTTCCAAGCCCTCCGTTATATGCAAACAAAACGGCCGCTATCGCAGCCGCTATTATAATAACGGAGATTACAAAATTTTTACCCTTTATGATTCTGCGTATATTCAAATTTTTTCGTTCTGTGTGCATACATATTTCTCCTAAAATTCTTTAGTATAAATAATACTATACGTTATGAATTATTTAAAGCATAAATATAATATTTCATTTTTTCTTAATAAAATAATATTTCACTGTGTTCATAAGCTGAAGCACTCCTGCTATTCCGAATAAAGGATAGACCTTTGAAACAAAATCGGAAAAGCTTATAAATGAAAACAGCAGCGCCAGTACTATAAGCATTGCCAGCGCACGCTCCCGGCTTATATGTATTTTCTCTCTGGCAAAGTCTATCGCTGCCATTCCGTCACAAACAGCTGTTGTAAGCACAGAAGCCAGAAATACAGCCACATAGGCCATGTAATAACCATTGCCAAGCTCTCTTGAAGCGGCGGCAAACGGAATCTCTGTGTTCAGCACATCGCTGCCAGCTGAAAGTATTGTCCTTCCTATAATATAACCCATAAACGCCATTGCCGCTCCGCATAATATTCCCGTAACGATGCCGTCGTATCGGTTGTTAACCCTGTCAGACTGAGCAATAACTGACGCTGCCGTTATTGTGTTATACGAAACGTATATAAACGCAGACAGTACTATGGATCCGCCCCTGTCAACAACCTCTATCGTTTCCTCACCTGACCTGACCCCAATTGCAGTAATGCCTAAAACAAGCATAGGTACTAAGATAATGCTGACTATTTCCACAGCCTTCATTCCATGCTGTATTATGAAAGAACATACAATTAATATGGCGGCAACACCCAGCCAATAGTTAACTCCAAATATTTCTCTTGCAGCAGAGCCTGCCGCAGCCGTCATAGCAAAAAACATTACGAAAAAAAACAGACCTGATACCCATTCAGTAAAAATTGCTGATTTGCCGCCCATTACAACATCAAGATATTCCGAGTATGTTTTTATCCCATTTTGATTAATTATGTCCGTAACAGCTGTTGATACGATTAAAAAAAGAAATCCGCTCAACAGCATTCCAGCTTTCCACTTGTCACCGAACAAAAGAAAATAATCGGTGATTTCGCGTCCGGAAGCAAATCCCGCACCAACTACCATTCCTATAAATACACAGGCTTTTTTTAGTGTTTTCAAAACAAAACCCCCACATTCCATCAGAAAAATATATGGGGGTAAATTATTAATTATTCAGCATTTCTTTATAAAGGGACATATACTTCTTTGCTGAATCCGTCCATGAAAGCTTGGTCAGCATACAGTTTTTAACGAGTCTGTCCCAATTATCCTTATCATAGTATG
>CAUHBX010000233.1 GCA_959604475.1 uncultured Eubacteriales bacterium | reverse complement strand
GATAGGAGCCCGCTATACTGATGGCGCTGAGGTATGGCTGGATGGATTTTATGGATTTACATTTCAGGAATTAAATATAATTAACCGGCTTTTAGCCTCATGCAGCACGGTAAATATCACGCTTAATATGGATGTTAGGTTTGCACAGAGTGAAAAACTCTCTATGGATAACAGCTTTTTTGAGCCATGGGATACGATGAGAAAGCTGAAGAAAATATGTTCAGACAACGGATACACAGTAGAAAAAACTGTTTTTTTAAATGAAAGTCATTATGCCGCTGATAGTATGAAAAGACTTGAAAAGGAGTATCTTGGCTGGAATACAAATAAAAAATCTGACAGTAAAGGAATCAGTATTTTTTCTGCTGTATCTATAGATGATGAAATTAATATGTGCGCTTCTGAAATTATACACTTGGTGCGTGATAAAGGAATGAGGTACCGGGATATAGCACTAACAGCCAGAGTTTTGGATGATTACAGGGAACAGGTAAGTATTGTGTTTTCTCATTATGGAATACCATTTTTTATGGATACAAAACGCTCTGTATTGGGGCATCCGTGCACTGAACTTATACGTTCTATTGTTGATTTGGTTTCATGCAATATTTCATATGAATCTATGTTCCGATGTCTTAAAACTGAATTAACACCAATTTCCAGAGAAGACAGGGATTTGCTGGAAAACTATGTTATACGGTATGGAATAAAAGGAGAAACATGGATTAATGTACGATGGCAGTGGGGATTTGAAAATGAGGAAAGTGCGGAAAAAGAGGATAGGATAAATTTACTTAAGGATACGGCGATAGCCCCATTTTTGGAATTTTATAAGAAATACAAAAAGGGTATCCATTCTGTCAAAGATATTACTTTAGACATATATTCAATACTTGAAAAGCTTGAACTTGCCGAGCGCCTCGGAGAAAAAGCGGAAAATGCAGAAGCTGAAGGCGATATAGAAAGTTCTCAGGAACAGATTAGATGCTTTGAACTGATTGGAGAATTGATGGAAAACATGGTGTCACTCCTTGGAGACGACAACGTAACTATAAAAGAATATGGAGAAATTTTAGAAGCTGGACTTTCAGGCCTGCAGATGGGAATTATCCCAGCGGGTATTGATACTGTAACGGTAGGAGACATAGAAAGAACAAGGCTTCCTAATATTAGGGCGTTATTTGTAGTTGGAGCTAACGAAGGAATTTTGCCTTCTAATAATACGAAAACAAATGGAATTTTTACAGACAGAGAAATTCAGGCACTTGAGGAAGCCGGGGCAGAGCTTTCACATACCGGAGCAAGGCTTGCATTTGAAGAACAGTATTTAATATATATGGGTATAACTAAACCTTCGGAAAAGCTTTATATATGCAGAAATATGACTGACGGAAGCGGAAGGGAAACACGGCCGTCAGCTGTTATAGGGAGACTTGAAAATATATTTCCGGGAATTGAGCATAGAGTTTTCAATGATAGTTCCCTAAAATCAATTGACAGGCCAATTCCTGTACTTCACAGGCTTGGAAAGGGACTGGCTGAAGGAGGAACTCTTTGGGACGAAACTTGTGAATGGCTGATAAACAGCACTGAATACAGTGGACGTGCTTTAATGATTAAAAAGGGCACTGAGCTTAAAAATATAGAGTGCAGACTTAGCTTAGCAAATTTGAGAAAGCTCTATGGAGGAAAATTGTATACAAGCGTATCACGTCTTGAAACATTTGCGGAGTGCCCATTTTATTACTTTGCAAGGTATTCCCTGGGAGCTAAACCAAGAAAGGTATATGAAATCCAGACTCCCGACCTTGGCTCACTTTTTCACGAGGTTCTAGAGAAATTTACTTTAGATATGAAATCAAAAGGTCTTACATGGCAGACTATAACTGAAGAGGAAGCTGAAGTAATGACCGAAAATGCTGTTGATGAGCTTGCGCCTGACATGGGAAGCCGCATACTTTTAAGTACAGCGGCCCATACTTATATGCTGAAGCGGATTAAACGGATAACTCAAAGGGCTGTATCTGTATTAAAAAAGCATATGAATCGAGGAAAGTTTGAAACTCTTGGAAGTGAGCTTACCTTTGGCAGCGGTGAATTGCCTGCTATAGCTATAACAATGCCAGACGGAAAGGAGCTTCTGCTGAAAGGCAAAATTGACAGGGTTGATATCTATCGGAAGGACGGAAGCGGTTATATAAAAATAATAGACTATAAATCCGGGCGCAAGGATTTCAGCCTGTCAGATATTTATTATGGACTGCAGCTGCAGCTGCTTTTATATATGGATGCTTTTATAAAAACGGGAAAAATTTTAACTGATGATGAGCCTCAGGTAGGAGGCGCGTTCTATTTCAGGATTATGGACCCTATTGTTAAAGCAGCTGATTTAAAGGGAAATGACCCCGAAACAATACTTTTCAGGCAGTTTTGTATGACTGGCCTGGCATGTAATGAGCCCGAAGTTTTAAAAGCTCTTGACGAAGCAATAGAAGAAAGCGGAAAATCAGAAATATTAAATGTATCAAAAAAGAAGGATGGAAGTATAAGCGGTTCTGCGGTTGAACGTGATAAATATGACAAGCTTATGCAGTATGCTGCCCAAAAGGCAGGAGAGCTTGGCAAAGAGATTTCTGAAGGAAATGTAAGCATAAGCCCCGTCATAAACGGAAATGCAACACCATGTGATTATTGTGATTACAAGACGGTATGCTGCTTTGATAAGAAGAATGGCAATAAGGCAAGGAAGCTTAAGCATCTTACAGCGGACGAGGTTTGGAAAATTGTCTTGTCAGGCAAATGAAGGCAAAAAGTTATGTATTATGGGGATACTTAGTAATTATGTATATATTTTAACACAACAGTTGGTCGTTTGTTACAAAACAAACATTTGGCACTTATGTTGAAATGACACAAAATATAATGTATAAATAGCCGATATTTTGTAATAGCTAGTATATATGCTTAAAAAAGCATAAAATATAGACTTGATTTATCAATAAATATGTTTAATAATGCTATAGAATGATATAAAGGTTAATGATATACTAGCACTATCAAATGAACAAACACTTGTTTAATATGTGGTTGTGTTTGGAGGCGGTAAATATGAAAAATATTTCAAATATATTGTTACTTATAATCTCTCTTCTTTTTATTGTGACAGGAATGGCGATTATTCCTATGGCAGCGTCAGTACAAAATCTTGCCTTTGTAGTTATGACTCTGTTGATTATCGGAATATTTGGCATAATTAGATTCATAGCTCATAAAACAGCAATGAGATAACTGTCACAACGACAAGCTTGGGCCTGTGTAATTAATTACACAGGCCTTTTTTTAACATAAGAATATGTTGACTTATAAAATTTTTCAGTAATAGAATAAATTAATAAAATTTTATAACCAAATTTTCATTGACATTATTGATTGAGGGGATTATTAACAAAATTACTT
>CAUHBX010000232.1 GCA_959604475.1 uncultured Eubacteriales bacterium | reverse complement strand
TTACAGTGCAGGCTCTGACTTTGCTTTTAAGCCTGCGGCCGCGTTAGCAAGCTGCAGAAGGGGAGGCCTTACTCCAACAATGGACAGGATGAATAAATATTTTACAATTTCACAAATGCCGATTGTGTCGTCAAATTACTGGAACGGCGTACATGGAAACACTCCTGAAGAGGTTGTTCAGGACCTTGAGGGAATGCAGATTATGAGAATATTAGGAAAAAATATGGCATGGATGCTTAAATGCATTGAAGCGGGAAAGAAAGCCGGAATTGCGTGTCCTGAACAGGAGAAGAATGTAAGAACAAATTTTATTAGGTAAGGATAAGCCCCTGATTTTAAATCAGGGGCTTTAATTTATTTTTATTCTCGCTTATCTTATCTGTTATTGTTTAATCAATGTAAGAATAATATATTTTCTGTCGGTTAATTTGGCTAAATTTTACCCTTCAGGATTGTTTAAAACGCATAAAATAGTATTGGTTAGCAGATTTTTATTGACTTACTTAATAAGAGTAGTATAATTAAAATCATAAGATGTATCATGTATACATCATACTGATTGAAGAGTGATACGTATATCAAAAGGAGGATGTTGTTATGAAAACAATCAAGATTCCGTATTACAAAGAAACAGTTGATATTCACGTTGCAGATGAAAATTTAAAGGCTGTTATTACAGCAAGAATGCACGAGTATAAGGCGGAAAAGGGCGAAGCAGAGCTTGTCGAGGATGCTTTGGCCAATCCTATCGGCAGCAAAAAACTTTCGGAGCTTGCTGTAGGAAAAAATAAAATTGTTATAGTTACAAGCGACCATACAAGAGCAGTTCCAAGTAAAATAACCCTTCCCATTCTCCTTAAGGAAATAAGGAAAGGTAATCCCAATGCTGACATTACTATACTGATTGCTACAGGACTTCACAGACCTACAACAGAAGAGGAACAGAGAAATATGTTCGGCGATGCCATAGTAGATAATGAGAAGATTGTCGCAAACAACGCTTTTGACCCATCGCAGTTCACAAAGATTTGTGACCTTCCTTCGGGAGCGGAATTTTTTGCAAATAAGATTGCGGCAGAGTGCGACCTTCTTGTAACAGAGGGATTTATTGAGCCTCATTTCTTTGCCGGATTTTCAGGCGGAAGAAAGAGTATACTTCCCGGAATTTGCAATGCTGCCACTGTAAATGAAAATCACAGCTATAAAGCAATTGCAAGCCCCTATTCTACAACAGGAGTTTTGGAGGGCAATCCTATACATAAAGATATGGTAGTAGCTGCCCGAGCAATTAACGTTCAGTTTATATTAAACGTAGCTCTCGATGCTGAGAAGAAAATCATTGCAGCTTTTGCCGGAGACCTTGAAGAGGCCCATGAAACAGGAGTGAAATTTATCAGAAGCCAGTCGCAGTGCCCTGTAGTTACAGGAGACATAGTTGTTACATCAAACGGAGGCTATCCTCTTGACCAGAATCTGTATCAGAGTCCTAAAGCTGTAGCAACGGCTGAGGTATGTGCCGGAGAGGACGCTGTTATTATTATGTGCTGCTCATGCTGCGACGGAATGGGCGGGTCAAACTTTGAAAGACTGATTACAATGGGAACGCCTGATGAAATTGACGAATACCTTTCAAAGATACCACCTAAAGAGACGATTGCAGAGCAATGGTGCCCTCAGATTTATTCCAGAATCCTTAAAAAACATAAACTTATTCTTGTAACCACATTCCTTGACCATGAAATGGTTAAAAAGGCAAACATGATACCAGCTTCAACACCTGATGAGGCCCTTGAAATCGCCTATAAACTCAAGGGAAAAGACGCACAGGTTGTTGTAATCCCCGACGGTGTCAGCGTACTTGCCGTTAAGGATTGATATAAATGAAAGGAGAAAATTGACTATGAGTTTAAACTTAGCGTTGAAAACGAACGACCTCGACAACGTAGCCACAATATTTGCCAACGACATAAAGGACGGCATGGAGGTAGAGGTAAGGGACAAAAAAGGAAATGCGGAAATAGTAAAGGTAATAGGCGATGTCCCCTACGGACATAAAATCGCAGTAAAGGATATCAAGACAGGGGAACTCATCAATAAATACGGTGAGGAAATAGGGATAGCGACAAAGGATATTAAAAAAGGCGAGTACGTACATGTACACAACTTAGACAGTATGCGCGGACGCGGCGACTGGAAAGAATAAAAGAAGGAAGCGAAAGGAGAAATAAATATGGAATTTATGGGTTATGTACGTGCGGACGGCAAGGTAGGAGCACGTAATCAGGTAGCAATAATCCCCAGCGTTACATGTGCAAACGACGTAGCGGCAGCAATACAGCATCAGGTACAGGGAACAGTAACATATCTTCATCATCAGGGGTGCTGTCAGCTTCCTCCTGACCTGGAGAGAGTAACGGACACATTAATAAGCTTAGGCTGTTCACCCAACACATCAGCAGTGCTGGTAGTAAGCCTTGGATGTGAGGGAACAGACCATGAGAGAATGGTAAAAGAAATATCAGCTACAGGAAAGCATGTAGAGATAATACATATACAGGAGCTTGGAGGAGTAAGCAAGGCAATCCAGGCAGGAACAGATATAGCAAGAAGGCTGGTAATAGAGACATCAGGACTTCAGAGACAGCCTGTAGACGTATCAAACATAGTAATGTCAATCAAATGCGGCGGTTCAGACACAACAAGCGGTATGGCGTCAAACTGTGTAATCGGCTATGTAGCTGACAAGCTTGTAGACCTGGGAGCAACAGTAATCTTCGGTGAGACAACAGAGTTCATCGGAGGAGAGCATCTTCTTGCAAGAAGAGGAGTAACAAAGGAAGTAGGGGACAAAATCCTGCAGATAGTAGCGGAGATGGAAGCACGAGCGAAATCACTTGGCTGCGATATGAGAAAAGGACAGCCTACACCGGGAAATATAGAAGGCGGCCTATCAAGTATAGAGGAGAAATCACTGGGCGCAATCATGAAATCAGGCAGCAGGCCGATACAGGGAGTGCTAGGATACACAGAGAGAGTAATCAACCAGAAGGGATTATGGATAAAGGACACACCGGGACGAGAGCCTGAAATCCTTACGGGAATGGCAGTAACGGGAGCACAGTGTATGATGTTCTCAACAGGACGAGGAGCGCCTCAGGGCTTCCCGAGCATGCCAGTAATAAAGATATGCGGAAACCCGAATACATTCGAGAGAATGGAGGAGGACATGGATATCAACGCAGGATTAATCCTCAAGGGCGAGAAGACAATCGAGCAGGTAGGGGAGGAAGCATTTGCGAAGCTTCTCAGGACATTAAGCGGAGAGATGACAAAAAACGAGGCAATCCAGTACTTTACATCAATAGACATCCACTGCCTTGGTCCTGTTATCTAAATATTTCTGATAGCCTATTTATTTAACCTTTTCAGTTAAAACAAAAAGACCGATTTATTTCGGTCTTTTTTTATT